>JBBSOP010000466.1:0-4384 GCA_038259655.1 Chroococcales cyanobacterium | reverse complement strand
TTACTTGTAGCTATTTATTCTTTAATGCAGTTCTTATTTGCACCATTATGGGGCAAATTCAGCGATCGCTACGGTCGTCGTCCGATTTTATTATTTACTTTATTAGGTTCTGTAGTTGCTTATGCTGGGTTAGCTTTTGCCAATTCATTATGGATTTTGTTTATTGCTCGTAGTCTTGCCGGCATAATGGCAGGAAATATTGCTACTGCTCAAGCGTACATTGCAGATATTACCACGCCAACTAATCGAGCGCGTGGCATGGGAATGATCGGGGCAGCTTTTGGTCTTGGCTTCATTCTGGGCCCAGCTATTGGAGGTCTTTTAGTGGGATCTGACCCGAATAACGCCAACTTTCATTTACCATCGTTGTTCGCAGCTGGATTATCTTTATTGGCGTTGCTTTGTGCTTTGATGTTACTTCCAGAATCCCTAAATTCTGAGACTAAAGCCAAAATCCGAGAGCATCGCTATCGTCAGCGACGGCTGAATTTACTACAGCTGTCACAGCACCCACAGTTCTGTATGCTTGCTGGTATTTACTTTTTAGTTACCTTTGCTGTTGCGGCTATGGACTCGACATTAGCTTTATGGTCTAAACAGCAATTAAGCTGGAGTCCTCAACAAACAAGTTATCTTTTTGCCTTCATGGGAATTGTCAGCACAATCATTCAAGGAGGACTCATTGGATTCCTCAAGAAACAATTGGGAGAAATCAAGTTACTTACCTTAGGGATATTAGGATTAGGTTTAGGATTATTACTAATTGGATTTTCACAAAGCTTAATTTTATTATTATTTGCTACCACATTTGTAGCAGGGGGAATTAGTATCAGTCAACCAATATTGAACAGTCTTATTTCCCAGATTACAGCCGCAGAAGAACAAGGACAAATATTAGGAATTGCTAGCTCTTGTTCTGCCTTAGCACGTATTGTAGGGCCAACATGGGCGGGAATTAGTTTCATGAAATTTGGGATTAATGCGCCTTTTTTGAGTGGTTCTTTAGTAATGTTGGTAGCTTTGACTTTGAGTTTGCAAGTGACTAAAAGCGCATCTGAATCAAAAGCAGAACGTATCGCCTGAGAATCTTGATTTCAAAGTATAAAAAAGTCTTAATTACGAATTACGAATTAATATGACAGGTCGCCGAGTATTATTTTTAGGCATCTTTGTAAGTATCCTCCTCACCTACGCAATTTGGCTGGGTGGGAGCATTCCTGCAAGTATCATCAAACTTCCTGACCAAGGATTAAACTGGTACTACTGGAAACTTCCTAACCCAACTTTTTGGAGTCGAGTGACGGCTTGGGGGATGTACCTTGGGCATCAGTTTAGCATCTGGGCGTGTATTTTGTGGGCGCAGCGATCGCAGCTGAAATACAAATCAGCGTTGCACCCGATTAATTATCTTATGCTTGGCATTAATGGTACATTCATCGCTTTGCACTTTCTCCAAACTTATATTTGGTACGATGCTTTAGCTCAAGATACTTCAATTTGGTCTTCCCAAGGTGCAGTAGTGCTTCTACTAGTCTTCGTACTGATTTTAGAAACGCCTCGACGCGGTTTGTTTTTTGGCAATTCTGTTCCCTTCCATCAACAGTTTTTGCGAATTATTAAGCTGTACCACGGCTATTTTTTCTCCTTCGCCGCTATCTACACCTTCTGGTATCATCCAATGGAAGCGACTTGGGGTCACTTAATTGGTTTTCTCTATATGTTCTTGCTGCTGCTGCAATCGGCGTTGATTTTTAACCGCAGCCATACAAACCGTTGGTGGACATTCACTTTAGAAATTTCTGTACTTATACATAGTGTAGTTGTGTCGTGGATGCTAGGACAAAGCAAATGGCCAACATTTCTCTTTGGTTTTCTTGGTATTATGGTACTTACTCAACTCCACGGTTTACCTGTGAGTATCTCAACTAAACGCACCATCTACGCAGCGTTTTTAGTGAGTGTACTGGCCGTCTATGCATTCACTGAACGCGGCTTGGGCAGAATTTACGAAGTAACCTATATCCCTATGATTGAGTTTGGGCTGGTTGGTGCGATTTACTTCATCTTTCTGCTCATTTTATGGACAATATCGCGTTTACCTGTCAAGACGTAATTCTCACGGTCAGACTAAGCCTTGAAGCTAAAAACACCCCAATTGTATATCGAGAACTCTTGCTTACCGACTTACTTAAACCAATTTAACCAAGCATCCCAACTTTCTATAATTTTGGCTAGTTCTGCATAACCTGCGGCTCTAGGATGTGCGCCGTCATTGGCTCTTGCTTCATCTATCCAAATATTAGATTTTTCTAATATAGAAAAAACATTTAAATAAGGCACACCCAACAACAGCACGCAACCGTTCAAGTCATAAAGACGAGCTAATGGTGAACTTTCTCCAAGCACTTATTACAAACATTTTCCAAATTAGTCTGCTTAATAAAGAAGAGAGGCAGAAAATTCTACCTCTCTAATTGGGGACATAAAAATCAATTAAGCTTCCCCATAATTAATTTCAACTTGCCAGCTTTAGTATCTGCTGGTGTTGGGTTTGTGAACAATAAAGCTGAGAACTTGGCACTGCTTGATGTTGTCAAAACCCACAACACGGATAAAGCAATTGCCATATTGAGAACGGCAAGATTGCACTTCGTTCAATACTTCTTGAGTAGATTTAGCACTAAATAGGGGCAGTTTCCACATTGTCCAGAAAAATTCGGTTGGTTCAGAAACTTCGTTGAACTCAACTGCTGGAATATAACCTTGATTCAGGATGTACTGAACCTGTTTAGCAATTTGAGCATCAGTAAGAGGTGGCAGATAAGAAAGGGTTTCGTAACGACGCTCTTTTGGTAGAGTTTGCATGGTTATTAATAATGGGTGGCGATTTTGTACTACTTCATTTGACCGAATAACTGGACTCAATTATCCAAATTCGGATCTGAAATTGTCTGTTGTTCAGTTTCAAGACTGGGGCTAGATAAATTGATTTGCGTAATACGTTCTAAATGCTGGCGACGTTGTTCCATATTGGCTTGCTGAATGCCAGTACGAACCATTTCCGGTAAAAATTCTGTGATTTCTGCCGCTATGTGTTCCCTAACAGTCATGATTCGCAATGCCAAATCTGGTTTCTCTCGGAACAGTTGCTCAATATATGCTTCTCCATCGTGAATTTTATCGGCGGAAAAGTTATGTAGCCAGAGTTCTAACGGAGGATTAGTTTCGCCTAGCTGTGCCAGTACTATCTTCAGCGCCTGATATGTCAGGTAGCGTTGGAGAGTCTTGGCTGTGTCTTTCGCAATTTGTTTCAGATTCATGCTTGACCCCAGCCTATAAAAGTTAAGAATTATGAGTTAAAAGTTATTAAATTAATTTAACTCCTCATTCTTAACTCTTAACTCTTAACCTAGATCAGACGGTATCCATTGCTTCAAACTCGAACTTAATTTCTTTCCAAAGTTCGCAAGCAACAGCCAATTCAGGAGACCACTTGGCAGCTTCGCGGATAACGTCGTTACCTTCACGAGCCAAGTTGCGACCTTCGTTACGAGCTTGGATACAAGCTTCTAATGCTACACGGTTAGCGGTTGCACCAGGAGCATTACCCCAAGGGTGTCCGAGTGTACCACCACCGAACTGTAGTACAGAGTCATCACCAAAGATTTCTACCAGTGCAGGCATGTGCCATACGTGGATACCACCAGAAGCAACTGCCATTACACCAGGCATAGAAGCCCAGTCTTGGGTAAAGTAGATACCACGAGATTTGTCTTGTTCAACGTAGTTTTCACGCAACAAGTCAACAAAGCCCATTGTGATGCCACGCTCACCTTCGAGTTTACCAACCACTGTACCTGTGTGGATGTGATCGCCACCAGACATACGTAAGGTCTTAGCCAAAACGCGGAAGTGGATACCGTGGTTCTTTTGACGGTCGATCACAGCGTGCATAGCCCGGTGGATGTGCAGCAACAAACCGTTATCACGACACCAGTGAGACAATGTGGTGTTGGCTGTGAAACCTGCGGTGAGGTAGTCGTGCATGACGATAGGCATTTTGAGTTCTTTAGCGAACTCAGCCCGTTGCAACATTTTTTCACAGGTAGGGGCGGTAACGTTTAGGTAGTGACCTTTGATTTCGCCTGTTTCTGCTTGAGCTTTGTGGATAGCGTCTGCTACAAATAAGAAGCGATCGCGCCACCGTTGGAATGGTGCAGAGTTGATGTTTTCGTCGTCTTTGGTGAAGTCCAAACCACCACGTAAACACTCGTATACAGCCCGGCCGTAGTTCTTAGCAGATAAACCTAATTTGGGCTTAATGGTACAACCCAGCAAAGGACGACCATATTTGTTTAATTTGTCACGTTCAACTTGGATACCA
>JBBSOP010000465.1:0-4393 GCA_038259655.1 Chroococcales cyanobacterium | reverse complement strand
CCCCATGCCCCATGCCCCATGCCCCATACCCAAAGAATGGCAACAAGGCGATCGCGGTATCATTATCGCTGGTGTAGCTCAACCGCAGCAGCCACAGGAATATTGTAGGGCGATCGCTCATCTTTCCCAAACTCTCCAATGGCCTGTGCTGGCAGAGGGACTTTCCCCACTGAGAAATTATGCTGACCTTAATCCCTATTTAATTTCTACTTATGATCTGATTTTGCGTAATCAGCAATTAGCGCAGCAGCTAGTACCAGATATGGTGATTCAGGTAGGAGATATGCCTACAAGTAAAGAACTGCGTACCTGGATTAATGCAACCCAACCCCGACGCTGGATCATTGATCCTAGTGACCAAAACCTCGACCCCCTTCATGGGAGAACAATTCATTTACGAATTGCGGTAGAACAACTAGTAGGGGAACATACTTCGACTACTTCGGCTAAACTCAGCACAAGTGCGCTCAGTAACCAGGGGAGCAGGGGAATAGAATCTTCCTCATTTGAATATCTACAAAAGTGGTGTGCAGCAGAAACACAAATTAGGGTAAATCTTGACCACACCTTGGAGACAATGGAGGAATTATTTGAAGGTAAAGCCGCCTGGTTATTATCTCAGATGCTACCGCCAGGAACGCCTTTATTTATTTCTAACAGTATGCCTGTGCGGGATGTAGAATTTTTCTGGAAACCGAATAATTTAGGAGTGCGATCGCACTTTAATCGTGGTGCAAACGGCATTGATGGCACATTATCCACAGCTTTAGGAATTGCCCATCGCCAGCAAAGTAGTGTGATGTTAACAGGAGATTTAGCGCTGTTGCATGACACCAATGGTTTTTTAATCCGCAATAAATTTATCGGACATCTTACGATTGTATTAATCAACAACAACGGCGGCGGGATTTTTGAAATGTTACCCATTGCCAAATTTGAGCCACCCTTTGAAGAGTTTTTTGGCACTCCCCAAGATATTGATTTTGCCCAGTTGTGTGCTACTTATAATGTGCAACATGAATTGATTACTTCTTGGCAGCAGTTGCAGCAAAGATTAAACCCACTTCCAACTAAGGGAATGCGGGTTTTAGAGTTGCAAACAAATCGTAAAGCTGATGCCAAGTGGCGACAGGAGAATTTAATAAAGTTTGCCGAAGATATTTAAATTTAACTATTCCTAAATAAAGTTAGTTAAACTGGCTCTTTATTACTTGTTAGGTTAAATAAATTCAGTAAAAGCTTGATGACTATCACCAATATAGTGATTGACTTTGTAGCCATAATTATTTTACCGATGTGCGATCGCTTTTCTTCTTTGCGCCTCTGCGCGCCAGTTGCTACAAGTCGGGGAACCCGCCCAAGGCACTGGCTTGCCTCTGCGTGAGATTTACCCTCTTGGTTGACCTTGTAACCACCCTTCCAAATCAGCAAGAGTAGAGAAATCCAATAAAGCATCACCTAAAGCTTCCAATTGTTCCACCGAGAACTCTTGAATCTGGGACAGAAGTCCATTAGGAATCTCACCCACTCGGCGGTTTAGTAGTCGTAGAATGATCGTTCTTTCTCCTTCTTCTTTCGCTTCCCGAATAGCCCGTGGTTCTTCCAAATTTAGTCCTAACATTGCTGCAATCTCCTCTCGACTAAGGTTAGAAAACTTGTAGACAATAATCGTCGTCACTAAATCTATTATTGCTTGTTCCGATTGTTGCTGTGCTTGTCCCAGCAAAAACCGTGCCGATTCTACTACCTCTGTTTCAGAGTTAATATTCGTCAGCAACATCAACCCTAACCCCAAAGGTTGTTGTCTTAAATCCCCCAACTCATCTAGATAAACCCGTTGCACTTGATTACTACCCAGTAAAGCGCGGTGAATCGTTGGGTTTGTTGGTTCCAGACTGCGAGAAGGAAAAATTATTACTCCCGACCAGTCATCGTAACGGATAGAGTGGCGGTAGAGAAACAAAAACAACTCACTAAAAAAGCGGTGATACAAGTCTTCGTCCTTCTGAAACTGCACCTCAGCAAAGAACACCACTTTAGAAACTGCATTAGCTGGAGGTAAAAATACGCCATCAATCCGAAATGCTGTTTCTTTCACCTCAACCGATTCAAATTGATACTCAGCGGCTTCTTGTGGTGGTTGGTCTACCAATTCAAACAGTAGTCCTGGAAATTGCTTAAACAATTTATAAAATATCGAGTCGCGTCGCATTGTGATTGTTAGTCAATACCAGCCCTGAGTATAAAGCTTGAGACACTCATCTTAGCGATCGCTTGTCCATTTAGAATTTGTAGAAGAATTAAAAAATAATAATGAAAAAATGGCTTTCTATTGTTGGCATTGGTGAAGATGGGTTACAGGGATTAAGTGCGATCGCTCATTCTTTAATAGATCAAGCTGAAGTTATTGTGGGAGGCGATCGCCATCTTGCAATGTTGTCTAAAAATGACCAACGCGAGAAACTAACTTGGGCATCTCCCATTAGTGCCTCAGTAGAAGAAATTATCCGTCGTCGAAATCAATCTATTTGTGTACTGGCGAGTGGTGATCCGATGTGTTACGGCATTGGTGTTACCTTGACGCGGCAAATTCCCAGATCAGAAATTGCGATTATCCCTGCGCCTTCAGCCTTCAGCCTCGCCTGTGCCAGATTAGGATGGTCTTTGACTGAGGTGGAAACCTTGAGTTTGTGCGGTCGTCCATCTTCGCTGCTTCAGTCTTACATCTATCCCCAAGCTAAGTTGTTGATTTTGAGTGAGGGAAAAAATACACCTGCGATTGTGGCCGAACTTTTAACCAAGCGTGGCTATGGTGACAGCCAAATTACAGTATTAGAACGCATGGGTGGTACTGAAGAAAGAATTGTAACTGGTACGGCTGCATCTTGGAGTGTCACAGAACTTGCCGATCTTAATGCGATCGCAGTTAATTGTATTGTTGATGCTGGAGTTGTGCCTTTGCCAAGATTACCGGGACTTCCAGATGACGCTTATCACCATGATGGACAACTGACTAAGCGCGAAGTTAGGGCAATTACCTTAACAGCTTTAGCACCTACACCAGGACAACTGCTGTGGGATATCGGCGCGGGTTGTGGCTCAATTTCGATTGAATGGATGCGGACTCATCCCAGGTGTCGGGCGATCGCGATCGAACAAAATTCTTCTAGACTACATTATATTGCTGATAATGCTTCTACCCTTGGTACTCCCAACTTACAAATCATTGCAGGTAAAGCACCCCATGCCCTCCAAGATTTGCCTACACCGGATGCCATTTTCATTGGTGGTGGAGTCACAGCAGAAGGACTTTTCGATATCTGCTGGAAAGCATTGCGACCTGGTGGACGTTTAGTAGCAAATGTTGTCACGGTAGAAGGTGAACAAACTTTATTTCAGTGGTATCAGCAAGTTGGTGGTAATTTAACTCGGATTGCCATCCAAAGGGCGGAACCTATTGGCAAATTTTTGGGCTGGCGAGCAATGGCAGCTGTAACACAATGGACAGCAATTAAGGGTGTATAAATCTATGCCCCTACTTGCTACTTAGTAAGTATTGAGATACAGCGTGTTTTACGTACATGAAGCACAACATGTTGGGTATATTGGACTTTTAATACTAATGCGCTTGCGAAATATCATAGGCGTAATCTCTGGTTGACTTTATAGATTTTCGCATTCATCTTTCTACTTCATACATAAATGTTTAACTTGATCAAGAATTTGGCTAATTTTTACTAAAGCGATCGCCTACTTCAAAATTAATTCCTGGCACTGTTACCCACCAAGCATCAGTGACCACCTTTGAAGTATGCACAATTTGTAGTTTTTCATTGAAGTACGGAAAGCCGCCCTACAGGTACATACATACTTCATACTTGAATTTATATTTGATAGTTAAATAATTGATAGATAAAACATAGTATTTTGACTAAAAACCCCTTACTAGGGTACGTTTAAGCAATTATTTCTTTCAAGAGTTCGCTGATTGTAAATTGTATCCAAGCATAAAATACTAGCAAAATAAAACTTTTTTATACCTTTCCAATAGAGTAATTTCCCTATATGAGGTAAACAATAAATATATAAATTTAAGCATAAAATTTAAAGGAGATACTTGATTATAATCTTGTGTTTAAATTCATTCCTTAGTGTCCAATAAATTCATTAACAAGCACTAATTAAACACAAAATAAACATTTTTAAATCAGTTTGATTTATTTTGGGGGTTTGTGATGCGAATTGCTCAAATAGCTCCACTATGGGAGAGAGTACCGCCTCCAGCTTATGGCGGCATCGAGTTAGTAGTAGGATTGCTAACCGATGAATTAGTTAGACGCGGACATGAAGTAACTTTATTTGCATCGGGAGATTCTATCAGTCTGGCAAAACT
>JBBSOP010000464.1:0-4402 GCA_038259655.1 Chroococcales cyanobacterium | reverse complement strand
GAAGCAGAATTAAATTTGCCCATCAAGCTAACTAATTTGGCTTCTCCAGATGATGCAGTTTGGCAGAGATTTTGGTCTATTCGCCATAACTTCCAAAAAACCAGAGTCGGAAAACCAGATGCTATTAATTTGCATTTTGCACTATATAGTTTTCCGATTTTAGATCTTCTACCTAAGGGAGTACCTGTTACCTTCAATTTTCATGGGCCTTGGGCTTGGGAAAGTAAACAAGAAAAAATTAATCATAAAATCAGTATTTTTCTGAAGCGTAGTCTGGTAGAACAAAACACTTATAATCGCTGCGATCGCTTTATTGTTCTGAGTAAAGCATTTGGTAAAATTTTAAACCAAAACTATCAAATTCCGTGGAGCAAAATTCATATCATCCCTGGCGGAGTTAATATTAATTGGTTCCAACCAAACTTATCTCCTCAAGAGGCTTGTCAACAGTTAGGCTGGCCTGAAAATCGCCGTATATTATTTACATCTCGTCGTTTGGTACATCGAGTCGGAGTTGACAAGTTATTACAAGCAATAGCAGAAATTAAACCAAAAGTTCCTGATGTTTGGTTGGCAATTGCAGGTCGAGGTCATCTACAAACTGCACTAGAACAACAAGTTAAAGAATTGGGATTAAGCGATTATGTGAAGTTTTTAGGTTTTTTACCTGACGAACAGCTACCAATAGCTTACCAAGCAGCCGAATTAACTATTATGCCTAGCCAATCTTTTGAAGGATTTGGATTAGCAATAGTAGAATCTCTAGCCTGTGGTACTCCAGTTTTATGTACTCCAGTTGGGGGAATGCCAGAAATTTTACAACCTTTTTCACCAGATTTAATTACTGCTACGACTGAAGTTTCAGCTATTGCCGAAAAATTAGAACAGGTGTTATTAGGACAACTACCAACACCATCACGTCAAACTTGTCGTCAGTACGCTGTTAATAATTTTGACTGGGATAAGATAGCCCAGCAAGTACGGCGTGTTCTTTTGCAAGGATGAAGTGAAGACTTGTTATTTGATAATTCCTAATTTATAAGTTATGAAAATTTTGTTTTTAGACCAGAGTGGTAAACCAGGCGGTGCAGAATTATGTTTAATAGATATTGCCAAACCATATAGCGATCGCAGTATGGTAGGATTATTTGCAGATGGATCTTTTAAGACTTTATTAGAGCAGCATCATATTCCAGTAGAAGTTCTCGCTACTCAACCAATCTCAGTTCGTAAACAAAGCAATTTAGTCCAAGCATTAGGAAGTTTGGGACAACTTGCGCCACTGCTAGCTAAAGTTATACAAAGAGCTAAAAAATACGATATTATTTATGCCAATACCCAAAAAGCTTTAGTTATTGGGGCATTAGCTAGCTTTGTGTCTCGTCGTCCTTTGGTCTATCATTTACACGATATTCTTTCTACAGAACATTTTAGCCAAACTAATCTGCGTGTTGCAGTTAATTTAGCCAATCGTTTTGCATCATTAGTAATTGCCAATTCTCAAGCTAGTCAAAAAGCCTTTGTGCAAGCCGGAGGACGACAAGAACTAACTAATATTATCTATAACGGCTTTGAACCACACATTTATCAAACTTCTGAGTTTGAAACTAGACAATTACGTCAGCATTTAGGAATAGCAGAAAAATTTGTAGTTGGACACTTCAGCCGACTTGCACCCTGGAAAGGTCAACATATTTTAATTTCTGCACTTGCTCAATGTCCCCAAAATGTGACAGCAGTTTTAGTCGGTGACGCATTATTTGGCGAACAAGATTATGTCAAACAATTACACCAGCAAGTTGCAGCACTAGGATTGGAAAAGCGCGTCAAATTTTTAGGCTTTCGTACCGATATTCCTCAACTAATGGCAGCTTGTGACTTGGTAGCACATACATCGACCTCCCCAGAACCCTTTGGTAGAGTCATTGTGGAGGCGATGCTATGTAGCAAACCTGTGGTTGCAGCTAAAGCTGGAGGCGCAATAGAATTAATAGAACATGGAATTAATGGTTTTCTGGTGACACCAGGAGAACCTCAAGAATTAGCACAAGTAATTCATAGATGTCTTCAAGAACCAGAGATGACTGCAAGGATAGCAAGTCATGCCAGAACTATTGCTAGTCAACGTTTTGATGTGACAGTTATCAATGATGCCATTGCCAAACTATTAGAGCGATTAATCGCGTCTCTACAAACCAACTAATTCTTTAGATTCAAAATCGGTCAGTTGTTGGGCGATCGCTAATCTTGCTTCTAATTTTGCTACACTAAACTGATTACGCAGATATTCCAAATGAGCAAATGCATTGGCCTTCTCAACAGTTAATCGCATCTGCATATCTATTGCCTGTTGATATTCATGATTTACAAGCAGCACTTCAAAACGACGTGCTTTGCGTTGAGCATCATTTTTTAAATCTATATCAAAAGCAGCGGCACGATCTGCATTACCTTCAAATCGGTTAATCTGCTGCTGAACTGCCATTAACTGAGAGTCTATTTCATTCATCCGTTGGGCAGCTTGGGTAATTGCAGTCGGAAAATGAATCAGTTGCATCATTAAGTTAATTTCCTATGAAAAAAGTTTGAAAAATAAACCATTTTGTAGAAGAGGGTTTAAGGAGAATTACGTAAAGCCTACGGCATAGCTGCGCTTAGAGCGCAGCGGTAGCGAGTCCGCGAGTGTAATTAGGAATTAGTATTACGCTACTTCCCGCAGTTGCGACGACGAAATAGCCACATCTGGAAATGAAAGCGAAAGCTGTTCGGCTTGAGGTACTGCGGCTTGTTCCAATACCTCAACTTCAATATTTACACTTACTAAATAACTGCCTGTGTCAGCACCAACCGCTTCAGAAATTAACTTGGCAATATCTGGGCGTTTTGCAGTCAGGGGGTCGCGTAAGATGCATCTATCCCATTCATGCTTGGCAGTTGGGTTGAGGTTGAGAATGTAATGTTTAATCATTGGACTAACCCTTGAATCCATCTTCCAGAAGACTGCCACACAGCCGTTTTGTACTGCAATAGGCTTTGTGGACGCTAAATCTATTATAGTACAAAAGTACTAAAAAAGGAAGACGAAATCAAATTAAAGCCCAGTCTTCTGGTGTATTGCAATTAAACAGTACTTCCGGCATTGGTAAGGGCAAAACCTTAACTGGATGTAGCTTTAGCCATTGCTGAAACGATCGCCCCCCTTGGTTGATAAACTCTAAAAGTTGGGGTAAACAGCGACGGCGATAGAAACCACACAGAGGTTCCCACCCTTTATGAGAATGAGTTAAAGCTGCGATCGCTTCATCTTCCACATTATCAAGTTCCGCTATCCATGCTTGCAAAATATCAATCTGCAATTTGGGTAAATCGCAAGCAAGTAATAACACCCAATCTGTTTTTACTTGTACTAGTCCTTGAGCAAACCCTACCAACGGCCCGTGATTTAAAGGTTCGTTGCCAGTTTCACCAGACAACGGCACTTCTCGAATAAACTGACAATGAGGCAATATTAAGTGTTGATAGCGTTCTGGCCAGGGAGTAACAATATAAACAGTATCAGCACAACCCGCCGCAATTTGACAAACTCGCTGCAATAAAGGTACTCCTTGAACAGGAAGCAAAGCTTTATCCTGTCCCATACGTGAACTTTTACCACCAGCTAAGACAATGGCGGATAACAGTTGTGAGTCATTTGTTATTTGTGCTTCTATATCCTTATCTCCCCCTCCCTGCACCTCAATGTTGTCACTATCTTTGAGATTTTCTTAGAGATGATTTATCAAATTTCGTCTTTATAAATTTTACTTCTATGCCCTACTCTAACTACACTTATTAGTAAAATATCATCATATATTTCATATATTATGCGGTAATCTCCTACTCTAATTCGATAAGAATTTTCATCACCTTTTATTTTTTTAACTTTATCGGAACGCGGTTATATAGCCAAATTTAAAATTCTGGCATCAATGCGTTCTTTAATGTTACTTTGTAGTTTACTTAGTTGTTTTGTAGCACTCTTTGTCAATTCAATTCGATACATTAAGCCGTTTCTTTGTTATATTCTTTATATTCATCCCAAGACACAGCACCATTGATGTGTCTATCTTCTCTAGCTTCTTTAATAGCTTGTAAGTCTTCCTCATCTTCCATATCATCAATTCTTTGTAAATACGCGAGTATTTCATCTAAAACACTGTCGTATGCTTGGTTTAACAACACGTTGATAGATTCAATTATTTCTTGTCTTTCTTGTTCGCTCTTCATTAGACCTATCTTTAAAATAAATTTTGTGGGAAAATAAACAGAAAAATGTAACCATGTATATCAATAATGACAAGTCCCTTAGAAAGAATAGAACTATACCCCCAGGAATCAAAAAGATTAATTGGGATTAAGTATG
>JBBSOP010000463.1:0-4413 GCA_038259655.1 Chroococcales cyanobacterium | reverse complement strand
ATCTAAGATATCACAGGTTTGGATCATCCAGGCGATCGCTTGCCTTGGCGTAACTGGGCCAGTGGCATAAACTCGTTTTTCCAAATCCTGCCCATGAACTAACTCCATCGCCAGATATTTCTTACCGCCTTCCACAAAGAAGTCGTAATATCTGGGAATGCCAGCATGGTTAAGAGATTTGAGAGTGTGTGCTTCTCGCTCAAATAATTCTTGGGCTTTGGCAATTTTAGCCATATCAGCATTCATTTGCTTTAGTACCAACAGTTGTGGATGCAGTGTAGTTACACCTGCTGCATCCCAAGCTAAATAGGTAGTACCCATACCTCCCTGCCCCAGTATTTGCAACACTTGGTACTGGCGAATTGTCTGTTGCACTGATAACGGTTGACCGCAGTGAATGCAAAATAGATTTTTGGGAGAATTACCTTCGTGAGTGCAAGTGGAAGATAAACTTGCAATATTTTTTCCTGAAAATACTGGTATAGCAAAGTTTTCTTTGCCCAATTCTGGCGACGATAACCAATTTTGCTTTGCTGTAGGCTCTTTAATTTGGAATTGTAATATTGGTCCTCCTTGCGCTAATTGCAGGAGGGAATTATCTGGTAATTGGCTCTGAATCACAAGGACACCATTCAAGAAAGTGCCATTTGTGCCTTGACTAGTCAATTGCCAAGAACCACCATTACCACTGGAACTGACTTGTTTAAGTTCTAGATGATGGCGGGATACCAAACTATCACTTAAAACAACGTCATTGTCATCTGCTCGACCAATCCGAATTACAGAAGGATTTTCAAAGCACCACTGTTGAAGCGGTGTTTTTTGTTGCGGTTCTAACAGGGTGAGAGTAACCACAATAGATACAACCTGGATAAAAGTTAGAAATTAGAGATTAGAGATTAGGGTCTGTTTTCAAACCAAAAATTAACTTAAATGTAGGTTGGGTTGAGGAACAAAACCCAACATTTGCGTTGTTTTGTTGGGTTGTGCTGCGCTTAACCCAACCTACTACAGCACGTCTTAGTCACCAGTCCCTTCCATATTTGGGCGCACTTTTGCCCGGACAAGTATAGCAGTAATATTGTCATGACCATTGTATTGGTTGGCTAAGTCAATTAATTCTGTCACACCTCTTTCCAAGTTAGCCCCAGAACTCAGTAGGGGATTAATGTGAGTCTGCCAATGGTTCTCTAATAAATCGTTATCTGATAAACCATCTGAAACCAACATGAGCAAACTATCTTCATTAATCTCAAAAAAATTGACATCTGGATTAATCGATTTTTCGTCACGAGGCCCCAAAGCTTGGGTTAGTTGATAAGCATCTGGACGGGCATAAGCGATGCTGGCTTCTACTCCACGGGCAATTTCTCGTTGACCAACTTCGTGATCTACTGTGATTTGTTCTAGCCCCCGCTTACGAGTCACGCTATAGAGGCGACTATCTCCCACATGAGCAACCGCTGCTTGCGTATCTTGAATTAAAAGCATAACTAAAGTCGTACCCATACGCCCAACGCCAGAACGGGCATCTTGTTGATTGACCTCATAAATTGCCTGATTAGCTAAATTGACAGCTTCACGGATACTGTCTTTCGTTGGTAACTGGTTGCCAACCCAGCGTGTGTGAAAATATTTCCGCAGGGTGTTGACTGCCAACTCACTAGCAACTTCGCCACCAGCATGGCCGCCCATCCCATCGCAGAGAATATACAAACCACGAGCTTCTAAGACTCGGTTGCGAGGCAATTCTAGCTTGTCAATTTTGGTTTCAATCCCAAAACAGTCTTCATTGTGATGGCGTTGCCGTCCTACGTCAGTGCGTCCGGCATCTTCGAGAGTGCTTAACTGCATTGACAGTACGACAGTTGGCAAATCATCATTTCTGGCAGCTATATCTTCTTCTAGCTCATTTGTTGGCACAGTTGCGGACACGGCAATGTCTTTTTCTTCCATTGGTTCAAAAATTGTAGGGATGGGTACTTCTAATTCAATTGCGATGTCCTCTAGACGCGATCGCAGATGAGCGATCGTTTGAATTTTATCTAGTTCCAAATCTTCCAAAATCTGCACTATTGAGCCAAATTGAGTGCGTTGTGACTGTCTAAACAGCATCTGCCAAATCTCACCTAAAGCTTTAACTGTTAAAGGCTGTTTTTGGCTAATTAAGGTATCTGCCTCTTCGTTTTCTGGCAATTCAATAGCAGGTTGAACATCCAGTGGTTCCACGTATAAACGTTGTAGCGCTAGTGTCTGGTCTTCATCCAATCGCAGATTCGATAATTCCAACAAACTTTGACGACAATTGACTGGTTCTAAGATTGTCCAAAGTTGGGTCATCTGATAGCACCAGTGTAAAATTTGCAACGAACTCGTTGTTTCTTTTTGCCATAGTTCGAGCAAATCTTGCCAATTTGAACGGTCTTCTATTAATATCACCTGCATATCACCCCGCTGCCATGCATTATGAATCGCTGGTATGGCTGGATGATTTTGGGACTGTAAGACAATATAAGCTTTAGCAAGATTAGAAATTGCATTTACTTCTACAGATGGCGTTACCAAATCCTGCTGCTGATTAGCTAGTAGTACCTCAAGAGGTGATATTTGATACGGTTGGCAATCTAAGATTCTGGCATAAAATACAGGAATAGCCGTATTTTCATCTTGTGCTGGTAGCAGTTCTAACACTTGGTAGCGTTGTTCTGGGTCTAAATACGAGCCTATTGTTAGTTGTAATGACGAAATGGGGATATTAGAAAAGTTTTCTTTATCCTGTTCTTGAGTTGTCTGCTCTTGTGTTTCTTCCCTAGTCTCTGACTGAGCAATAATTGCCCACCAAACTGTTCCACATTCCGCACCACAGTTTTGACAATATTGTGCATCCACAGGCACTTCAGCCATGCATTTAGGACAGTCTTTGTGGGTCAGGGACGTGCCACAGTTTTGACAAAATTTATGATCATGGGGGTTTTCAAATTTACACTGAGGGCAAATCAGCATAGTGGAAGTTCCTTATTCCGGTTCCAAAGTGCTTCTAGCCACTAGATTCAAAGTGCCACAATTGGCCGTCCCTACCTACAGTAGACTTACAAGAGATTGTGGTTCCACAAGTGAATTTTAGTAGCAGTATTAATTGTGACGCATATTAGCTAAATATTTCAGATTTCGGCAAGTCAATTCTTCACAAGGCAAAAAGTAGGAATAGGGAACACCGATTTCTGAATCCTAGCTTCAGTAAACCAGTTTTTTTTATAAGCCTTACCCTGTATATATTTCAGCTAAATACCAAGATACCCAAACTAACTCATTAATCAGTATTTTAGCCAATAGCGCTAGTTACCTTCATTCCTTTGATTGACGACTCAGCGCTAGTTGGATGGAAAAACAGGTGCAATTTGATTCACTTGCAACCTCTATTGTTCCTCCTAGATGTTTGGTAAGTTTTTGTACCAATGCTAGCCCTAAACCTGTGCCGCCCTGTTTCCAAGGATCATTGCTGGGAATACGGTAAAATTTGTTGAAAATGTATGGTAGTTCAGAACTAGGAATTTCTACACCAGAGTTAATTACTTGGAACTGGATGTTATCACCTTTTAATTGGGCAGAAATGGTAATTTCTGCATCTGAGGGGCTAAATTTACAGGCGTTGGTAAGTAGTTCTATCAAGATCCGTTCTAAACTGAATGGATCACAGGCGATCGCCGGCAGATTAGCAGCTATACTCAGGTGTAACTTTTGTTTACACAAGTTGCTGTTGCGTGTTTTAAATAACTCTACTACCCGCCAAAGCCATTGCTGGACATGAATTGTTTCTAGTACCCAAGGTTTAGAATTTGTATCTAATCGTTGCAAATCTAAAAAGTTATTAATCAAATTGATTTCGCGATCGCACTCGTTGTCTAAAATTTCAAAATAGCGAGCAGCTTTCGAGCGTTCTATCAATGGCTTGGCCATTTCACATAAAAAGTTCTGCTCTTGGTGCAGTGCGATTCCTAGCATCTGAATCGCCATTTTCATATTAGTTAACGGTGTGCGTAGTTCGTGGGAAACCGTACTCAGAAATTCTTCTTTGAGGCGACTAAGGCTTTCTATTTCTTCAAACTGTGCTAGCGCTGCATCTTGAGTTTGTTTCAACGCAACTTCTACTAGCTTGTATTCTGTCTGTTTGTGAGCAGTAATATCCTCACACACCATAAGAATTACCGGATTTGTTTGAGCATCATCTACCTCAGGCAATATCCGCAGTGTAATTTTTACCCAATTCATTTTACTGTCAGGACAGTTTAAACGAAATTCCCAATCGTTAATTGTACTTTGAGGTGTTGCTTTTAAGATATCTATGAAGGTATCAGAGAGCCTTTGCTGATCTGAGTCAGGACTTACGCAACTGGCACAAGCAATGGTGCGCTT
>JBBSOP010000462.1:0-4414 GCA_038259655.1 Chroococcales cyanobacterium | reverse complement strand
TATCAAAACTTTTTCTCCAAAAACTACTCAAATGGTGGATGTATTGATTGCAGTTGCTTTAAACCTCATCAATCCTATGCACCTGCGAAATTGGTTTGCTAACTGCTGCTACTGTACTTCATGATTCAGGAAAGTGCTGTATTAGTTAATTCGTAGATTTAGTGAAACAAACTACTAACTATATAAATTCTTAATCAACAACTAAAGTAATGTTTATAAAGTAATGATGAACACGCGATCGCATCTGATTTTTGCCAATTTTCGGTGTCTAGATCCCCGCCTTTTTTAAAGAAGTCGGGGATCTAACTTTTCCTGAATACCTGTATAGAAAAAGGGAGTGATGTGTTTGATGATATCTCACCAAATTTATCACTCCTAATACCTTGTGTGTTGATAAGCTGTTATGCTTGAATTACATTACAACAAATTAATACTTAACTTGTCCTCTCACTAAAGATACTAATTTGTGTTAAATAATTTAGTAGTGATTTACACATTTATCTATTGTTTCTCTTACTATAGATAGTTAATTAACTAGTAACCGTTAGTGCAACAGCGCAGAAAAGAGCAGTAATATTGTTTGTTTCATTAGCTTTTTTAACCCCTGTCATTTGAGAAATATAAAAAAAATTACTCACTTCCACTAATGAGCAGAGAAATTATATTCATCAACTCAAGAGCGATCGCTAAGTTGACTAAATTTTACATTTATTTAGAAACAGTCCTTGAAAATAGTTAATTTTACTACTAAAGATAGAAGTATTATCTAGCAAAAATGCTTATAATTATCACGGCAAAAAATATACTTTTCATAAAAATTCAATAGTTAGCCAATATACTCAAAAATATGTATATTTCGAGAGTACCGTTGGGTCGCAATTGCAGCTTACTAAAAGTTTCGTTATATGGTAGCGACAGCCTCAGAGGTTGGATAATTTCTCTCAAGATTGACATAGTATAATTTTTTTTACTCAATCTCTGTAAGCTAGTAGTGGTAATTTAAGGTGAATATAGAACAATTTATCCAACGCACAGAAGCATTGCACAGAAGTTTGGCAGACTTATACCAGACAGCTAGCGTCTTGCCTTGGATTCCGCCGGATATGCTACCACAAGCTTTTAAAGAACTATATAGCACCTCAAAAATAGTACAGTTAGCCGCCGAACAACTTTATCAACAAAACGAAGAACTTGTACAAACACGAAATCTGCTAGAAACAGAACGCCAATATTACCAAGATTTATTCGAGTTCGCACCAGATGGCTATTTAGTTACAAATACGGAAGGAATTATCCGAGAGGTTAATCTGAGTGCAGCTAAGTTGCTCAACATTTCCAGACAGTCTCTAATAGGCAAACCAATGAGCAACTTTGTCCTTTTCCAAGAACGACATTGTTTTCGTAGTGAACTTAATCAGTTGTCGCAATCTGATAGAATGCGAGAGTTAGTAGTGCGCTTTCGGCAAGGACATGGCGATTTTTTCACCGCAGCTTTAACAGTAACAGCAGTTCGCAATCAACATGGTAGAGTCAGTTCTCTACGCTGGCTGTTACGTAATATCGATGAACGTCAACAAATAGAAGAGCTAGTCAAGAGTGATATAGATCTTAGTCAAGATCGTCCTATATATAAACATTCAAAAGGAGAAACTATTCCTCTGAACCCATTAATGATTTGGTATGTTCATCAGGGGTTAGTTAAACTCAGTACCTTTTTTGAAACAGGCGAAGAAGCGTTAATAGGATTGGCTAAAACGCAAATGGTTTTTGGCTCTAATATGACTTCTTTACCAATTTACCAAGCCACAGCCCTAACGGATGTCGAATTAGTCTCAATTTATGTAACAGAAATGTCTGTGAATCCGCTATTAAGTCACATCTTATTACCTAAAATCAATCAGCGATTACAGCAAACTGAATCTTTTTTAGTCATATCTGGAAGACGACGGGTAGAAGATCGTTTACATCATTTCTTGGAACTTTTAAAACGAGAAGTTGGTGAACCTGTGGTAAGTGGAACTCGCTTCAGTGTTCGCTTTACTCATGAAGATATTGCTAGTGCTTGTTGCACTACGAGAGTGACAATTACAAGGTTGATGGGTAAACTACAACAACAAGGTTTAATTAGTTTTGATGACAAAAAACATATAATTTTGAAAGACTGACTTATGCGGCGATCGCTTCATTAAACTTCATTGCCAAATAGTATAACTTGTACCACGATACTTTAATTGTACTGGTAACTTAAACTGGCGAATGACTGCGGATGTTTGCACTTTAACTTTAGCACCACGATAACAGCCAATATATGAGCTTGCAGCAGCTTTAACATCTGTAGAGTTCAATTCGTAACTAGCAGCCCGATAAGTTAATTGCATAACTTTGCCTTCTTTTTGGAGAATATCTAATCTTGATATTCCTATTTATAGGCTAAAGGCAAATAAGAGTAGATACAGAAAAGTTAAGGATTTCTCTAACTTAATTTTTAATCATAAATCAATTATTTGACTGGAAAATATAGAGTTTTTATACATTAGTAGATTAATTATCAAAATCGCCTCAAAGCTTTTAAATGCAATAAATAATACTGTCATAACCAAAGGTTAACTTGTTCAAAAACTAAGTAAATCGGTGAGAATAAATCAAACTATGTTAACTAATATAAAGTTAGCTAAACTTATCTCGTAGTAAGGGCTAAAGTCCTTACTACAAACATTGAATTTTTTACGTCCTTCTACTTAGCACCGCAAGCCGGAATTAAAAATTAAAAATGAATACAGCATAAGCTTTTCATTAATTTGAAATGGGTGGTTTATTTCCGCCGAACTGTACTAATGCTAATGCATTAGAGTTGAGCTTAACTTTCATCTGTATTCATATTTCGCAGGTGCGATGCCTTTGGCGGGCTATGCCTACGCTCAAAATTGTATTTGTAAACCAGAATAGTCTGCCTGGATCATACATGGCGAAAAATTTTGTTGACTAACTTAGCAGTAGAAATTCTTATAATAAGCACTTGGAAAGAGAAAAACGTTTTATTTGTTAAATATTTCCATGAGCATCCGTAACATTTCTACTACCCCCTTTCAAGATCAGAAGCCTGGTACTTCTGGGTTACGCAAAGCAGTCACTGCTTTTCAACAGCCCAATTACCTGGAAAACTTTGTTCAATCTATCTTCGATACTGTCGGAGATTTGCGAGGACAAACCTTAATTCTAGGCGGTGACGGTCGCTACTATAATCGCCCAGCGATTCAAATCATCTTGAAAATGGCCGCTGCTAATGGTGTTGGACGTGTAAAAGTCGGTCGTGGGGGCATCTTATCTACCCCAGCAACCTCATGCGTGATCCGCAAATATAACGCTCTTGGTGGCATAATTCTATCTGCTAGTCACAATCCCGGCGGGCCAAAAGGGGATTTTGGCGTTAAGTATAACAGCAGTAATGGTGGCCCTGCACCAGAAAAGATGACGGCAGCAATTTTTAATCGTAGCAAAGTCATAGACCACTACAAAATTTTGACCGCGCCTGATGTGAATTTAGATACATTGGGTGAGTCTAAGTTGGCAGACATGGTAGTCGAAGTCATTGACTCAGTGCAAGACTACGAAAAACTTATGGAGTCGCTATTTGACTTTGGAAAAATTCGAGAACTGCTAACAAGTGGGAATTTTCGGATGTGCATGGACTCAATGCACGCTGTGACTGGGCCTTATGCTTTGAATTTATTTGAGCAAACACTAGGCGCACCTAAAGGCACAGTCATTAATGGTACTCCTTTAGAAGACTTTGGTGGTGGACACCCTGACCCCAATTTAGTCTATGCTCATGAACTAGTAGAAATACTGTTTGGGGAAAATGCTCCCGATTTTGGCGCGGCTTCTGATGGCGATGGCGATCGCAATATGATTTTAGGACGTAAATTCTTTGTTAACCCCAGTGATAGTTTAGCAGTTTTAACAGCTAATGCTACCTTAGTTCCTGGTTATGCTGATGGTTTAGCAGGAGTAGCACGTTCTATGCCTACTAGTCAAGCAGCTGACCGAGTAGCAGCGGATTTGGGTATTGATTGCTACGAAACGCCAACAGGTTGGAAATTCTTCGGTAACTTGTTAGATGCAAATAAAGCTACTCTGTGTGGAGAGGAAAGCTTTGGTAGTGGTTCTAACCATATTCGTGAAAAAGACGGACTGTGGGCGGTGTTATTTTGGCTGAATATATTAGCAGTCAAACAACAACCCGTTGAGCAAGTTTTAAAGGAACATTGGCAGAAATACGGTCGCAATTACTATTCTCGCCACGATTACGAAGCTATAAATAGCGATCGCGCTAATCAATTAATGGCTAAACTCTACGCCCAAATTCCCAATATGAAGGGGAAAAAATTAGGTAATTATGAAGTCAAATACAGTG
>JBBSOP010000461.1:0-4415 GCA_038259655.1 Chroococcales cyanobacterium | reverse complement strand
TGGCTAGAGGTAAAGTTAAAGTCCCAATACCACAATAAGCATCAACTAACAACTCATGACCTTGAAGATTTAGTTCTGACTGAATTATCTGTAATAGTGCTTCTGCGGTTTCTGTACAAACTTGAAAAAATGTATCTGGGCGGACTTGAAATTCTAATCCAGCAAAATTTTCTCGCAGATAAGGAACTCCAGCAATACAACGGGTCTGTGATCCAAAGATAGCATTTGTGCGATCGCTATTGCGGTTTAATGACACTCCCACCAACTGGGGATAACGCTGTAACCATTCCTGGGCTTGATTTTCAACTCCTGGCAAATTCCAATCCTTGACTATTAAAGTCAACAACATTTCTCCTGTGCGTCGGCCAATGCGTAAACCAAGATGGCGAAGTAGCCCTTGATGACGCTGTTCGTCGTAAATTGACCAACCGCGCTTTTGAATGTCTTGCTTAACCTCGGCAAGTAAAGGATTTAATCGGGGATCTTGGACTGGGCATTGATTCAAATTAATTAATTGATGGCTACCTTTTTGGTAGTAACCAGCCTGTACTTGACCTGTGGCAGAAATGCCCAGAGGATAAGTAGCTTTGTTGCGGTAGCCCAAAGGTGAAGCAGCAGTCAGCACCGGATCTACTGGCGGTGCGACAAAACCACCAATCCGTTCTAAAGCTTGGATAACTTGATTTTGCTTGGCTACTAGCTGATATTCATAACTAATATGCTGCCACTGGCAACCGCCGCATTTATCAGCCACGATGCAACTAGGTCGAATCCGGTGAGGAGATGGTTGCAATAGCTGCTGGAGTCTGCCGTGGGCGTATTTCGGCTTAACGTGGACTAAACGAACTATAGCGCGATCGCCTGGCACAGTATCCGGGACAAATACCACGCGCTGATCAAAACGTCCTACACCATCGCCTGTATCGCTGAGATCTGCGATCGCTACTTCAATTAATTCACCCTGTCGCCAAACTGTATTAGTCATTGGTCAATTGTCAATTGTCAGTGGTTAGTTGTTAATTGTTATTCTCCTTGCTCCCCCTTACCCCTTCACTTGTGTACCTCAGACTCGTTAAACTAGCAAATATATTTTGTGTGATTGCAACAATCATGACTGTAATTAGCCAGGTTATTCTCCAAGCCGACGACGAACTGCGCTACCCCAGTAGTGGCGAACTCAAGAACATCAAAGACTTTTTGCAAACCGGCGAACAACGGACGCGGATTGCCGCCACCTTAGCAGAAAACGAAAAAAAGATTGTTCAAGAAGCAACCAAACAGCTTTGGCAAAAGCGTCCTGACTTTATTGCCCCTGGTGGTAACGCTTATGGTGAACGTCAGCGTTCTCTGTGTGTCCGTGATTTTGGCTGGTACTTACGCCTGATTACCTATGGTGTACTTGCTGGTGATAAAGGGCCAATTGAAAAAATTGGTTTAATTGGTGTACGAGAAATGTACAATTCTTTGGGCGTTCCTGTGCCTGGGATGGTAGAAGCTATCACTTCCTTGAAAAAAGCCTCCCTTGACTTACTCAGTGCGGAAGATGCCAGCGAAGCAGCACCCTACTTTGATTACATCATTCAAGCGATGTCTTAATACAAAGTCTATGCTGTTTTTAGGTGTATACTCCGGTTTCATCGAGTGAGTGCAATATCTTAGCACTTTAATATCCATAAGATTTCTAATTTGATCATACCCTCCCCATCGTTGGTGGTGGCTTTGGCAAACTCTGTGTCAAGTTATCAACCAACTGTGGGGAAATTTTATTTGCCAGTTTACCCAGCAATAAAAAGCCGACAGTCTTTGACGGCTGTCGGCGATTAGTGTGTTCCCTATTAATGACTCGGCTAGAGTTCAGTTACTAGTAATTATGCCAAGTTGACCACTGAAGGGAGACGATCTTAATCATCAGTCTATGTGATTGTTATCACTGGACTGCTACCACTAACCTGTATTTACTCCAGGAATTTATTTCTAAAAATACATTTACTTAGATGATTGTGCTGAATAAAGTATTTCAAAATACATAATGATATTTTTAGATCGGTACTAATAATCTTCATCTTGTCGCTAAGACAATACTTTTAGGGACATTCTGAGGTTGTGCTGTGGTACAAGAAAACGCAATATTTATAGGCATACAGTATCATAACCAATCATCAAAAGAATCATCTGCATTTTGAGAACTGCATCGACAGCGCAAGTAAATCGATAAAATAATCCTCTGTCCCCTTGGTGCATTACTTCCATGACTGCTACCTCAAGAGATCCATTTTCCCCCCAAGAAATCGCTGCTGAAGGTCTAAAACTAGAAGAATACGCAGAAATTGTGCGGCGGCTAGGTCGTCATCCTAATAAAGCTGAATTGGGAATGTTTGGCGTAATGTGGTCAGAACATTGCTGTTATAAAAATTCACGACCCCTACTCAAACAGTTTCCTACTACTGGTTCCCGTATTCTTGTCGGGCCGGGTGAGAATGCTGGCGTTGTAGACTTAGGCGATGGACTACAACTAGCATTTAAAATTGAATCTCATAACCACCCTTCAGCTGTAGAACCTTTTCAAGGGGCAGCCACTGGAGTCGGAGGTATTCTCAGAGATATCTTTACAATGGGGGCGCGTCCTATTGCTTTACTAAACTCCCTGCGTTTTGGTTCTTTAGAAGATGCTAAAACCCAAAGATTATTTAGTGGTGTAGTAGCTGGCATCAGTCACTATGGTAACTGTGTAGGAGTGCCGACAGTTGGGGGTGAAGTTTATTTTGACTCAGCTTATTCTGGTAATCCCCTAGTGAACGTCATGGCACTAGGCTTAATGGAAACGTCAGAAATCGTCAAATCTGGGGCATCTGGCTTGGGTAATCCTGTCCTGTATGTCGGTTCTACTACTGGACGCGACGGTATGGGAGGGGCAAGTTTTGCCAGTGCCGAGTTAAGCGATCGCTCAATGGATGATCGCCCCGCTGTGCAAGTGGGCGATCCCTTTTTAGAAAAATCATTGATTGAAGCATGTTTGGAAGCATTTAAAACAGGTGCAGTTGTCGCCGCGCAGGATATGGGAGCAGCAGGTATCACTTGCTCAACATCAGAAATGGCGGCTAAAGGCGGCGTGGGGATTGAATTGGATTTAGATAAAATTCCCGTGCGAGAACTAGGGATGGTTCCTTATGAATACTTACTTTCAGAATCCCAAGAACGAATGCTGTTCGTTGCCCACAAAGGACGTGAACAGGAGCTAATCGATATTTTTCACCGTTGGGGACTTCATGCTGTTGTGGCTGGGACAGTAATTGCTGAACCTATCGTGCGGATTTTGTTTGAGGGTGGAATCGCCGCAGAAATTCCTGCTGAAGCTTTGGCAGAAAATACCCCACTTTATCATCGGGAATTATTGACAGAACCACCCGAATATGCACGTCAAGCTTGGGAATGGCAATCTGATTGTTTACCTGCTTGTGCGATCGCGGGCATCGAAATATCAGAAAATCTCCAAAACTGGAATGATATTCTACTGACTTTGCTTGATACGCCGACGATCGCCTCTAAAAATTGGGTATATCGTCAGTATGACCATCAAGTCCAAAATAATACTGTAATTCTACCAGGTGGCGCTGATGCTGCTGTGGTGCGGCTACGTCCTTTGGAACCATCCCCAACTTTAAAAAGTAATAAAGGGGTGGCAGCTACTGTAGATTGCAATCCCCGTTATGTTTACCTTGATCCCTACGAGGGAGCTAAAGCAGTAGTAGCAGAAGCAGCACGCAATCTCAGCTGTGTGGGCGCAGAACCCTTGGCGGTGACAGATAACCTCAATTTTGGCAGTCCCGAAAAACCGATTGGTTATTGGCAATTGGCAGAAGCTTGTCGGGGTTTAGCAGAGGGATGTCGAGAATTGGCAACACCAGTAACTGGCGGAAATGTCTCTCTATACAATGAAACTCTCGATTCCCAAGGCAACCCACAACCGATTTATCCGACCCCTGTTGTGGGTATGGTAGGGTTGATTCCCGATATCAGCAAAATTTGTGGTCAAGGTTGGCAACAAGCAGATGATGTCATTTACCTTTTGGGATTGCCACTGACATCGAAAATTAGTTTAGGAGCATCTGAATATTTAGCTACCATCCACGGCACTGTTGCCGGCAGACCGCCACGGGTAGATTTTGACTTGGAACGTCGTGTACAGCAAGTTTGCCGTGAAGGGATTCGTGCGGGTTGGATACGTTCAGCCCATGATTGTGCTGAGGGGGGAGTAGTTATTGCCCTGGCAGAATGCTGTCTTGCTGGCAACCTCGGTGCCAAAATTAATGTAGAAATATCAGAAAATCAGTTAAAACGACTTGATGAGGTGTTATTTGGCGAAGGTGGGGCGAGAATTTTAGTTTCTGTGTCATCAAACCAACAAGAAATTTGGG
>JBBSOP010000460.1:0-4441 GCA_038259655.1 Chroococcales cyanobacterium | reverse complement strand
TTCAGTTAATTATCATGATTATCTTTCAAAGAAATCATAATTAGACAGAATTTCTCTATGTAAAGAAGAGGACTTTATCTTCTTTTGTTTTCAAAATGAGAACTGCTGTTAAAATGGGTAGATTCTAACAGCACAATCATTCTTCCTAATTAATTTGTGTTATGGACACGGTTGGAATCACCATTTATCTTTCCATTTGGGAGGAATTTACTTTATTCTTTCAGCTTAGACTTTCGTTGTGCCTCATCAAAGCATTGTAAATATACAGCAGATTTCAAGTTAGGGAGGTATGAAACACAGGACTCAAAATCATGTATACAGAGTTTCTGCTTTCTACCTCCTGCCTCCTGCTTCAAAACCTGTAACTTTGTACTTCATACAAACGAACACTGCTGTATCAAAAGCTATTAAACTTAAACATAAGGTAAATATGATGTAAATTTTATTTAAAGAAATATTATCATCTCCAAACATGTTATGATTACCTACATGTAATGAGGTAAACTCAACCAATTAATACCCAGTATTTAACAGCTATTTTCTTGTGCATCGAACCCTTAATTACTTAATAAAAAACTTTTAGTTGTATTTCTAAAAAAATTAGCTTCCGTTCCCCTAGTAGAAGCAGAGTTTGAATTTGATGCTTGAAATTTAATAATTACTGACAAATTTTCGGAGTTGGGCTTTGATGGTCATTCTTGATCTCAGTCCCTCCAACTTAACCTTCCTAGTGTACTTTTTCTGTTTGTATTGATTACGGGAGGTCGGATTGCAGAGAAGGTGTGACCGAAATCGGAAACGTTCAAAACGACGGGCTATCTATTGTCCAATTCATGGCTGCTACATTGATAGCGTCAGTCAGAAATATCAGCTATTTGCTGATCAACCAGGACAGTTGCAGCAACGAGGTATGAGTCGGCGAAACGCATTAATGTTGGTAGCAACTAAAACCACAGTTTCTATTGAAGGTGAATGGTTAGAAGCTTTCTGGTGTGAAGAATGTCAACAAAAAACGTGGTATCACGTTTGTAAATCTGAAGGACGCACCTATGAACTTTCGTTAGCACCACAAGAGCTTTGGCAGCAAGTAACAGGAGTAATTGATCCTCAAGGCAACCCTTCTGTTGGAGAATTTACTCGCAGGCATTCAAGGCTAGTTGGCTATCAAGGTATGAAGGATTTTCAGTTTGTAGTTTAAGTGTTAAAGACAATAGTCTTAAATAGACTTTAATTAATACTATGAGTAGTCAAGGTATGGCGTCTAAGCAAGAGTTAGTAATTGAAGCTGGGCGCGCTGAGCGCCAATATTGGCAAGACCTATGGCGCTATAGAGAGCTATTTTATTTTCTGGCTTGGCGTGATATTTTAGTGCGGTACAAGCAGACAGCAATTGGTATTGCTTGGGCATTAATTCGACCATTTTTGACGATGGTAGTATTTACCCTCGTGTTTGGAAAGCTAGCAAAGTTACCTTCCGAGGGGGCACCTTATCCAATTCTAGTGTTTGCAGCTATGCTACCCTGGCAATTTTTTTCCAATGCCCTAGGTGAGTGTAGTAACAGCCTAATTACTAACGCCAATTTGATATCTAAAGTCTATTTTCCTCGTTTAATTGTGCCCATCAGCGCCGTAATTGTCAGCTTTGTAGATTTTATGATTTCTGGCATAATTCTGTTGGGGTTGATGGCTTGGTATAACTTTGTTCCTGACTGGCGAATACTAACACTGCCCTTATTTATTGCCATTGCCTTTGCCGCTTCTATGGGAGTGGGACTATGGCTAGCAGCATTAAATGTAGAATATCGAGACTTCCGCTACATTGTGCCATTTATTATGCAGTTTGGGTTATATATATCACCAGTAGGATTTAGCAGCAGCGTTGTACCAGAACAATGGCGTTTACTATATTCTTTGAACCCAATGGTGGGAGTAATTGATGGTTTTCGCTGGGCTATTTTAGGTGGGGATTCAAAAATTTACTGGCCAGGATTCACACTATCTTTAGGCTTAGTTGTTCTTTTACTAGTTAGTGGTATCTGGTACTTTCGCAAAATGGAACGAACTTTTGCTGACGTAATTTAGGCTGGATCTGGATAGATGTCTAATAATATAATTCGAGTCGAAAATCTGGGTAAAAGATATATCATTGCTCACCAACAGGATGATTCTAACGGACGTTATCGCTACAAGGCTTTGCGAGATGTAATTGCTCAGGGAGCCAAGTCTCTAGGAAAGAAATTCCTCCAGCCGACTGGTAAACAAATGCCCAATCCATCTCGTGAAGAATTTTGGGCATTGAATGATGTTTCTTTTGAGATTAAACAAGGTGAAGCCATTGGTATTATTGGGCGCAATGGCGCAGGTAAATCGACATTATTAAAAATTTTGAGTCGAATTACTGAACCGACAACAGGAAAAATTGTAATCCAAGGACGGGTGGCAAGCTTATTAGAAGTGGGTACAGGATTTCACCCAGAATTAACTGGAAGGGAGAACATTTACCTCAACGGTTCTATTCTGGGAATGAGTGGAGTTGAAATTAAGAAAAAGTTTGATGAAATTGTTGATTTTGCCGAAGTCGAGAAGTTTTTAGATACGCCTGTAAAACGTTACTCTTCTGGTATGTATGTGCGCCTTGCATTTGCCGTAGCAGCACACTTAGAACCAGAAATTTTAATTGTAGATGAAGTTTTAGCAGTGGGTGATTCGGCATTTCAAAAGAAGTGTTTGGGAAAAATGGGTGATGTGGCTACCAAAGAAGGTCGAACAGTCTTGTTTGTGAGCCATAGTATGCAAGCGATCGCCCAGCTTACCAAGCGTTGTATACTGCTTTCTAAAGGTAATGTTCAGTTTGATGGTAATACCAGCAAAGCTGTACAACTATATAGTGCTTGGCAAAAAGCCTCTAATGAAGAACCGGCCTACTATGAAGCCCCTTTGAGCAAAACTGGTAACTATATAGCTTGGGCACGAGTACATACTTCTGAGGGAGAAGGGATTCACTCTTGGGGACAGCCGATTATTTTTGAGTTTGCTCTACACGTCACTAAACCCCATGAAAGTCTTTGGTTCTCTTTCCAGATCATAAGCGCCTTACAGCAACCTATTTCTATTTTCTGGTTTTACGAACCAGAAGCACCATTTCGCCGGGAAGCAGGGACATTTGTTCTGCGATGTGAAATTCCAAAATTTAGACTGTACATGGGTTCATACACTTTAACAACATGGTTTTCTGAGCGTCGTACCGAAACTCTGTTAGAAAACCTTAGAGATATTTGTCCTTTTGACATCACCATGCACAAGATTGAGCGTCCAGAGTATCAATGGGAAGCTGATGAGTGTACTTATTTAGAAGATGCAGTTTGGCAATCTGTTGAAAAATATTAATTTCAATTAAATAGGCAGATAAATAATGGCAATAAATGATGACGTTAAATTGGGCAAAGATGTGAAAATCTTTCATCCCAATCTCGTGAACCTCTACGGTTGCGTTATTGGTGATGACACAAAAATTGGTACCTTTGTGGAAATTCAAAAAGATGTCATGGTAGGGAATCGGTGCAAAATTTCATCACATAGCTTTCTCTGTGAAGGAGTCATCCTTGAAGATGAAGTGTTTATTGGTCATGGAGTGATGTTTACTAATGACCTTTATCCCCGTGCCACAAACGAAGATGGCAGCTTGAAAACTGACGATGACTGGTATACAGTCAAGACTTTAGTCAAGCGCTCTGCATCGATTGGTAGTAACGCTACTATTTTGCCAGGGGTAACAATTGGGGAAAAAGCCGTAGTTGGTGCTGGGGCTGTAGTAACTCGTGATGTGCCTGACAATGCAATTGTAGCGGGTGTGCCAGCTAGAGAGGTTGGTGATATACGCGATCGCAGCCAAAATTTAGAAACGACCGCTAACAGTTTTAGCTAACTTGCAGCATTGTTTCTCAATTAAGAAAATATGCCTAAAAGCAAAATATTAAAACAAGTAATTATTTCAAGAATACTTAAGAGATTTTGAATAGTTAAAAGCAATGGAAAATATCAATATCGGTGTCATTGGCTATGGTTACTGGGGACCCAACCTAGTACGTAATTTTGCTGAAATTCCAGGCGCACAAGTTACCAAGGTTAGTGATTTTAAACCAGAACTACTAGCAAAGGTGCAGGCTCGTTATCCCAGCATCCAAGTAACAACAGATTGTCAAGACATATTTACAGATCCTAAAATTGACGCTGTTATCATCGCCACACCAGTTTCCACTCACTTCAATTTGGCTTTAGCAGCATTGCAAGCTGGCAAGCACGTATTAGTAGAAAAACCAATGACGGCTTCCTCTGAGCAGGCAAAGCGACTGATTGAAGAGGCACAAAAACGCAACTTAGTCCTGATGGTAGATCACACCTTTGTCTATACAGGTGCTGTACGCAAGATGCATGATTTGAT
>JBBSOP010000459.1:0-4458 GCA_038259655.1 Chroococcales cyanobacterium | reverse complement strand
TGGGTTTGGGATGAGGCTTTGATAAAAGAATGGCAACTGAGTCTTAAACGCATCACGTTTATTTATGAATGCTTACTAGAGTTACCCGTTGTCATCCGCCGTGGTAATGTGGCACAAGAAGTTGTAGCCTTTGCCAAAGAACATCATGCCGATTTGGTAGCAACAACAGCAAGTCCTAGTCCGATGTTTAATGATATCTGCGATGAAATCCAGAGTTCTTTACAATTGGCAGTGTTGAATATTGAACCGTTTTTTGAATATGACGGCTATATTGATCTGAAAAGATTCTCGCGCTATTGGAAGGTAGCACAGAAGCATGTTTTTGAGTAGGAATTTAACTTACTCATTCACCTTTGTTTTAATATAGGGCGATCGCACATAACTATAAATCATCAAGCTCTATGATAGTAATTACATCTGTACATCCACCCGCAACCGTTCATCCCTAGCCCCAAGAAAGTCATGTCAGTTGCCCAAGAATTAGAACCAGCAGAAGATATAATATTTCCACCAGGAGATATAGAAAGTCACGAACCACCATTGGAAAGCGATTTACATCTACGCCAAATTATTCTGTTATTACAATGCTTAGAATTGTGGTGGCAAAACCGCAATGACTTTTATGCGGCGGGAAATTTGACAATTTACTATAGCCAACGTCAACTTAAATCAGAAGAATTTCGCGGCCCAGATTTTTTTGTAGTGCTAGGATGCGATCGCAAACCGCGCAAAAGTTGGGTAATTTGGCAAGAAGATGGTAAATATCCGAATATCATTGTCGAGTTGCTTTCGCCTTCCACAAAAGCCACAGACAAAGGCTTAAAAAAACAAATCTACCAAGATATCTTCCGTACACCAGAGTATTTTTGGTTTGACCCTGATAATTTGGAATTTGTGGGGTTCCATTTAGTAGACGGGAATTACCAACCAATAGAACCGAACCCCCAAGGCTGGTTATGGAGTCAGCAGTTAGATTTATATTTGGGTGTACAGAACAATCAATTACGCTATTTTACAACACAAGGGCAGTTAGTACCGACACCGCAAGAATTAGCTGAACAGGAAAAACAGCGTGCGGACGAAGAAAAACAGCGTGCCGAACAGGAGAAGCAACGCGCGGAACAAGAAAAGCAACGCGCAGAACGCCTAGCCGCTAAGTTGCGAGAATTAAATATTGACCCTGATAATTTATAAAGATAATTCTCAAATTCTAATTAATTAGATAGTTTGCAGTTAATTTTATCTTTGATTTTTCGGATAAAAGTAATCAGAGAGTTTGTGCAGCGGACTTTATTTGTGTAGCCGCGATTTATAATCGCCCGGTGTTTCTCTCTCTGCGCGCCAGTTGCTACAAGTCGGGGAACCCGACGACAGTCGCCTCAAGTCGGGAAACCCGCCCACGGCGCTGTCTCCCCAACGCACTGGCTTGTCTCTGCGTCTCTGCGTGAACTAAATTCATCCAGTAATTAATGTTATTCTCCCAAGTGCATAGATTTTTAACTACTTTTATTGACAAAACATCTACTAATTGTCAGCAACAAATTTCTAAAAAAACTTTATTTTGGTTAATTCTAAGTTTAGTATTTGCAATATTTTACGGTACTTTAGGATTACAAAAAGCCTTTAGAGGTGAGTTCGTTGTTCAAGATGATGCACGAGAATATGTATTTTGGATGCAGCGGTTTGTCAATCCAGAATTATTGCCCCATGATTTAATTGCAGATTACTTCAAATCAATCACGCCATTGGGATTTGCTGCTATTTACAAATTAATGGCAAGTTTAGGTATTCATCCTCTGTTGTTGAGTAAGATCTTGCCCATTTGTCTGGGGGTAATTGTCAGCATCTACTGTTTTTGGCTGTGTCTGGAAATTTTTCCTGTACCACTTGCAGGATTTGTTAGTACTTTACTGTTAAATCAAAGTCTATGGTTTAAAAGTGACTTGGTTTCTGCTACACCTAAGGCTTTTGTATATCCCTTATTGTTAGCATTTTTGTACTATCTTCTACGCAAATCTTGGCTGATAATCTGTCTCATAATTGTGCTGGAAGGACTATTTTACCCTCCATTACTATTGATTTCTTTGGGAATTTTATTGATGCGATCGCGCGGTGATTATTTGTGGCTGATAATCATACTGGGACTAACATTTATAGTCATGTTACCTTATGCGATCGCTTCTGCTGAATTTGGGCCAGTTGTTACTGCTTCTCAAGCCTGGAAAATGCCAGAGTTTTGGCCAGGAGGGCGGCATCCTTTCTTTGATCCTAATCCTTGGCAATTTTGGTTAATTGGACAACATAGCGGCATATTACCACCGCTAATGCCTCCCTTAATTTGGATGGGGTTGTTATTACCAATAGTAGTAAAATATTCATCCAACTTTCTGTTAGTTAATCTAATTAAAACTCAAATTAAAATATTACCTCAAATCATCATAGTATCCTTTACTCTGTTTTTTGCTGCCCATTTTTTCCTACTCAAACTTTTTTTCCCTACCCGTTATACAATTCATACGCTGCGGATTGTTATGGCTATTGCCGCAGGTATTGCTTTAACTGTTATTTGGGATAGCTTGTTCCGTGCTTATCAGCAAAAACATCAAATTTGGCAACTGATATTGACAGTAATTTTAGCTATTGTACTGCTTTTTTATCCTAATTTTTCAGGACGCTTCCCCACAACCGATTACAGGCAATCTGGAGAAGTATCTCTATACAAATTTCTCCAACAGCAACCTCAAGATATTTTGATTGCAACTCTTGCTGATGAAGCTGATAATATCCCCACTTTTGCTCAAAGGTCTATTTTAGTGGGTAGAGAATATGCCCTGCCTTTTCATCTCGGCTATTATTCTCAGATTCGCCAACGCACCTCTGATTTGATTGATGCTCAATACAGCCAGGATTTAATAGCAGCAAAACAGCTAATTCAAAAGTATAAAGTCAGTTTTTGGTTGGTAGAAAATACAGCCTTCCAATCCGAATATTTGACTAAAAAAACTTGGTTGCAAAGTTTCCAACCAGCCTTTAAAAAAGCTTTAAGCAACTTAGAACAAAATAATACCCCAGCATTAGCAAAGTTAATAAAACGCTGTTCTGTTTTGGCAACAGAGAAGTTTACCCTATTAAAAGCAGAATGTATTATAAATTATCGTTAATAACAAATTATTGGTTTAACCAAGCTTCTAAATCAGCAATACTAGAAAAGTCTAATAATGCCTCTCCTAAATTTTCTAGTTGTTCAATTGATAAACCTTGAACTCGCTCGATTAATGATGCATCAATCTCACCAATACAACGATTGAGTTGACGTAGAACTAAACGTTGCTCTCCTTGTTTATTTCCTTGCTGTACAGCTTGCTCTCTGTCTCTTTGATAAAGTGGTTCTAGTCTCATAATTAACTCCCTATCATCTGCTTCTAGTTCTTGATTGACTCTCATAGGGTTATTAGATGAGTGTGAACAGTTAATTAAAATTATTGCTAAATCAATCGTAACGACTAAAGGAAAGCTAGAAAAATAAACTTTTGACTTTTGACTTTTGACTTCCCGTCAGGGCGTGTTATAGTTTACAAGTCTCGATACGAGAAAATAAAATCACATCCTCACGCCGAAGATTATAAAAAATACTAACAATCCCCCTTCCATTCCCTCCCGATTGACAAATATCTCCTCTTCTTTTATCTAAACATATTGGGAGGTGTCCTTTAGGCGCTGAGATATTGTAGATAACTTGAGCACAATTATAAATCCAAGTACTGTTCCCTCTCCACCCCACTTGATCGCCAAACTTTCTCCAGGCTTCTTCGTAATATTTGCCGTCAACTTTACCGCCAACGCTCAAGTAAATTTCTTTCTGTATGCTGAAGCCAAAGTGTCCATTGCTGTATTTTACCCATAAGCGGTCAATTGTATATAAGTCAGTGCAAGGAAAACTTAAGAGTTCGTCTGAAGTGAATAAGTCGCCCTCTTTTTTATTTACAGCCTGAATCATCACCCGATAGGTCTCGTCGTCGGCTTCTTTCCAGTTTTTGTTTGCGAGGAGTCTACGCAGTTTGGTATAGTCGATGCCTTTTTTTGATTCAAGTGAAGGATTTTGTGTGAGCCAAATCACTCGACCAAGCACTGATATTACTAAGCTTACAGTTCCCCCACCCAACCATTTTAAAAATTGTCTTCTGTCTTGCGATTGATTTCCATTGTCCTGTGTTGATTGACTTATTTTTTCGGGTTCCTGGGTTTGTTTAGGGGTTTCTGCACTTCGACCTCTAATGTCACGTCTGAATCTTTTGAAATATTGAATCAGTTGTAACAGTTTTGTTTCTGCAATTTGATCTTTAATGCCGCACTCTAATTTGTACAATGCTTCTTCATCATTTATTCCATTAGTAAAACTCACCCAATGATGCTGTGCAAGAAAAATCAAATCTTGTGGTATTTTGTCAACACCTGGTA
>JBBSOP010000458.1:0-4468 GCA_038259655.1 Chroococcales cyanobacterium | reverse complement strand
TTAAAGGTTCTTTACAGAATTTGCTGATCATTCCCAATTCTGTTAGAAAAGCCTAGCATTCAAAATGTAAATCACAAAACCCCCTCTAGAGTTCACAAAAGCTTCTATGACGCTCCCAATTCGTAACGTCGCCATTATTGCCCACGTTGATCACGGCAAAACCACCCTGGTTGATGCACTCCTCAAACAATCCGGCATTTTCCGTGAAGGTGAAGACGTTCCGGATTGTGTCATGGACTCCAACGCCCTGGAACGAGAACGGGGTATTACTATCCTGTCCAAAAATACAGCGGTTCGCTACAAAGAGACGCTAATTAATATTGTTGATACTCCTGGACACGCCGACTTTGGCGGCGAAGTCGAACGGGTACTCGGCATGGTTGATGGATGTCTTTTGATTGTCGATGCCAATGAAGGCCCTATGCCCCAAACGCGCTTTGTACTGAAAAAAGCTTTGGAAAAAGGGCTGCGTCCCATCGTTGTCATTAATAAAATTGATCGTGGTCAAGCTGACCCCCACGTTGCCGTTGATAAAGTATTGGATCTGTTCTTGGAATTAGGTGCAGATGAAGACCAGTGCGATTTTACCTATCTGTTTGCCTCTGGTATGGCAGGTTTTGCCAAAGAAAGCATGGAAGCAGAATCGGTAGATATGCAACCGTTGTTTAATGCGATTCTGCAACACGTTCCACCACCAGTAGGCGATATTAATAAGCCTCTGCAATTGCAAGTTACAACCCTAGATTATTCTGAATATCTAGGACGGATTGTAATTGGCAGGATTCACAACGGTACTATCCGGGCTGGACAACAAGCGGCTTTGGTAACAGAAGATGGTACTATTGTCAAGTCTAAGATTAGTAAATTGATGGGGTTTGAAGGCTTGAAGCGGGTGGAAATGGAAGAAGCCACCGCCGGTTATATTGTTGCCGTGGCTGGTTTCGCCGATGCTTATATTGGGGAAACAATTACTGACCCCAACGAACCCCAAGCCTTACCACTAATTAAAGTAGACGAACCAACTTTACAAATGACCTTCTGGGTGAATGATTCACCCTTTGCTGGTCAAGAAGGTAAATTGGTGACATCAAGACAAGTCCGCGATCGCCTGTTCCGCGAACTAGAAACCAACGTTGCCTTGCGTGTCGAAGAAACCGACTCTCCTGATAAATTTTTAGTTTCTGGTCGTGGTGAATTACACTTGGGTATTTTAATTGAAACCATGCGCCGGGAAGGTTTCGAGTTTCAAGTGTCTCAGCCTCAAGTTATTTACCGGGAAATCAACGGTCAACCTTGCGAACCATTTGAGCTTCTTGTGTTAGATGTTCCTGCTGATGCTGTTGGTAGTTGTATCGAACGCCTAGGACAACGCAAAGGTGAAATGCAAGATATGCAACCAGGTAGTGGCGATCGCACTCAACTAGAGTTTGTCATTGCTGCCCGTGGTTTGATTGGTTTCCGGGGTGAATTTATGCGGATGACTCGTGGTGAAGGCATCATGAATCATAGTTTCCTTGATTACCGTTCACTTTCTGGTGATATTGAAGCCCGAAATAAAGGTGTGTTAATTGCCTTTGAAGAAGGTGTTTCTACTTTCTACGCGATGAAGAACGCTGAAGATAGAGGTTCATTCTTTATTACTCCAGGCACTAAGGTTTACAGAGGTATGATTGTAGGAGAACACAATCGTCCCCAAGACTTAGAGTTGAATATCTGTAAAACCAAGCAATTGACCAACCACCGTGCCTCTGGTGGTGAAGAATTAGCACAGTTGCAAGCACCAACAGATATGAGTCTAGAGCGTGCTTTAGAATACATCGGCCCCGATGAATTGGTGGAAGTTACACCCGAATCCATTCGTCTACGGAAGATGTCGAAGAAGTTAGCAAAACGTTAAGTAAAGCAATAACTTAATTGATTTAGAAAGCCCGCAGATGCGGGCTTTTTATTTTATTGGTTACATCTGTTTATGTCTTTTTTAGATTGCTCAACTCCTCGAAACTCTTTAGTGTTGTTTGTCGTACTTATATCCAAAAAGACAAATTTGTTTTCTATGAAGATTTATACAAATGTTCGTTATATTCATTAGGAAATGAGGTTTTTACTGGTATAAATAAATGGAATTGTCAGTCTTTGTAAAAAAACTAACTAAACTTTTATTAGTACAGTATGACTGCAAATAGCATTAAATTTACGATCGCCTTCGACGACCCTGACTTGGACGCGGAAGAACGGGATGAACAGGTTCAGCGACTCATGACTGAACTCAAGCAAATGGACGATTTAGACGCAGTTGTTGGTCGTGTTCTTGACCCCAAGCCACCAGAAGGCAACAAAGCATTAGGTGGTTTTCTGGTAGGTTTATTGACAACTCAGGTGAATGCAGCCAATGCTCAAAAGTTGATGGGATTTTTAGGCGATCGCTTGGGGGGTAAACCCATTGAATTGTCAGTGGAAGCCAACGGCAAAAAACTAACAGTGAAAGCCCACAGTCGAGAAGAACTGGAAGCAGCCATCAAAGCAGCCCAAGATTTTATTGCAGCATAAGCATAGACAGAAAAACATGGTAAAAGTAGCGTTACTGCTGTACGTTCGCTCATTTTCACCTTGTGAGGGGGAATTATGTCTTGCACAGCTTAGAATCTAGCTGGTAAAGAGACTCAGGCATTTTCATTAAAGAAAGAATCTGTCGTTGAAGATCATTTATAGGGGTAACGAAGATAGTAAAATCTGGGAGAAAGTAAAGAGTAAGGTGACAAAAAGCGTTAAGCATTTGTTCAGCAGATGGACGAGCAGTTTTTCGCTTAGGATTGCCATCATAAAGACCAGTTAAAGATGTTTGAGTTGACAATAGAGCCTGCTGCACAACAAATTCCATCAAGGTAAACACCCGCAAAGCCAGATTTAACAAGAACATCAAACCAGTAATTCGGTCTTGATTTTGGAAATAAATAGGTAGAGCCGGCAAAGAACCCCTTTTAAGACGCTTGTCTTTAGAATGTCCATAGCGTAATATGCTTGACTCCTCCTCAGATTCCAGTTGATGATGATTAACTGAAAAACTGGTTGTATCCACTCGTGCCACCTCCGTAGGTAATTCGTAAGCACGAATCAGATGCCGTCCCAATTTTTCTTCTATTTGTCTTGTGGCCTCGGATTGCTTGCCTAATTCTTCAACCACCCTTGCCAATCGGTCATCGCTAGCATCTTTTTCTCCTATCTACCATCCTGTACTTAACTCTAAAATCTGCCGATGTGCTTTTACCCAACTTTCTACTGCACACAACCGATGCTCTGCTTGAGTGATTATATATGTTAATAATAATACACTTAATTGTCCGTAACTCATTCCCTGATAGTTTCCGTGCGGTGGTTTCAGTTTTTGGTCAATACATTTGCATATCTCCATCTGTTGGAGCCACTCCACGATCACTGGAATATCATCAATCCGTTCCGAACTTATTTCCACTGTTTCCCCCAATACCCGCACCCGAATCATTCCACAATCGCTTTTAGCCAACAATTGCGCTCTCACTGTTCTCCACACTACCGATAATTAGGAAACGTTATGCCATTGGGTCGAAAAATTCTCCTACTCCTTTCCCTACAACAGATTAATTCCTCTTGCTATCTCAAAATGAGCGAACGTACAGGAGTTATGGTAATTCGTCGGGCTTCAAAACCTTCCCCTTTGGCGGCGACTTCCTTTTGCAAAATTTCCAGATTCCTAAACCGTCGCACCAAATCCGCTAACTTCATCTCAAATGCGATCGCATCCTCATCTGTCCACGACTCCGCAGGTTTATCTGCCACAATCATCACCAAAGCTTCCAACCACTGAGAATCACTCTTCGTTTCATCCGATGCGGCGCGGATAAAGCGTTTTAGTAGAGGTTCAATGCAGTTTCCGGCTAAATAATTCGCTCTTACCCGCAAATCTTCTCTAAGCTTTGTTTCCTGGCTTCTGATGCCAAAGCCTTCATCAATCAATTTTTGGCAATCGCTCAACAAGCGATCGTAAGCTGTATGAATCTCTCGCAGGGCATGAACTAATTTAGTGCGTAAAGTTTTCGCAGTAATACCATCATCCCCAGCTTCAGTCCCAATTGGGGGTAGATTACAAGCTGCTGGTAAAGCTTTAAACAATAATTCATCGGGTTCAATAGTAGTTTGTAATGCCTTTAAAATGGCTCTAGGTTCTGCTTCCAATCGCCGGGTTTGTTTAGTATATTTAGGCAGCTTTTTGACAAATTGATAAAGAGGAGTAACTACAGTTAATAGAGTTGCGTTACGCACTTTACCCAAATTTTTTAGCTGAGGATTGCGTAAAATAACTTCTAATTCTTTAAATACTTCTGCCCGTAATCCGACTACTGCAAAATACTTAACTGCAAACCGTTCTGGATATTTTACTAATAATTCAAAATGTTCTGTTCCTAGTATAGGAATAAATGTACCGTCTTGATAC
>JBBSOP010000457.1:0-4478 GCA_038259655.1 Chroococcales cyanobacterium | reverse complement strand
GCTTGTCGAAGTGTCGAAGTATGCTCCCTGCTTGCCCTGCCTCAAGATATAACTTTGTTAACTAAACCGATTAATACGGCCACTTCCAATTACGAATTTCTGGCATATCCTCACCATGCTCAGAAATATAATGCTGGTGTTCGATGAGCTTATCTTGCAGCATCTGCTTGACATAAGCTGCTTTCGCCCCCAGTTTTGGTACGCGGTTAATCACATCCATTGCCAAGTCAAAGCGATCAAGATCGTTGAGAACGACCATATCAAAGGGGGTAGTGGTAGTTCCCTCTTCTTTATAACCGCGCACATGTAAATTATTGTGGTTGGTTTGGCGATAAGTTAGGCGATGAATTAACCACGGATAACCATGAAAAGCAAAGATGATCGGTTTATCGGTAGTGAAAATCGTGTCGAAATCTTTATTGCTTAAACCGTGGGGATGCTCACTTTTTGGCTGTAGTGTCATCAAGTCTACGACGTTGACTACCCTAACCTTCAATTCAGGGAAGTTCTGGCGCAAAATATCTACAGCAGCTAGGGTTTCTAAGGTAGGAACATCGCCAGCGCAAGCCATGACTACATCTGGTTCACTGCCTTTATCATTGCTTGCCCATTCCCAAATACCAATGCCTTTGGTGCAGTGCTTGATAGCTGCATCCATATCTAAATATTGCAACGATGGCTGCTTACCAGCAACGATGACGTTGACATATTGGCGGCTGTTGAGGCAATGGTCTGTTACCGACAGCAGAGTATTAGCATCGGGGGGAAGATACACGCGCACGATTTCTGCTTTTTTGTTGACTACATGATCAATAAAACCAGGATCTTGATGAGAGAAACCGTTGTGATCTTGTCGCCAAACGTGAGATGTCAGCAGGTAATTCAGAGAAGCAATGGGTCTACGCCAGGGAATATCATTAGTAGTTTTGAGCCACTTAGCATGTTGGTTAAGCATGGAATCCACTATGTGGATAAATGCCTCATAGCAGGAGAAAAACCCATGACGACCTGTGAGCAAGTAACCTTCTAACCAACCTTGGCAAGTAGTTTCACTGAGAATTTCCATGACTCGACCATCAGGAGATAAATTTTCATCTTCTGGAAGAGTTTGGGCAGTCCAAGTCCGATCTGTGACTTCAAACACTGCACTCAGGCGATTGGATGCTGTTTCATCAGGACCAAAAATCCGAAAGTTTTGGCTTTCCAGATTCAGTTTCATCACATCCCGCAGGAATGTCGCCATGACTTTGGTGGCTTCGGCGTAACTTGTACCCGGTTGAGCAACATCTACTCCATAGTCTTGAAAGTTGGGCATCTTCAAATCACGCAACAAAATTCCGCCATTAGCGTGAGGATTATCCCCCATACGTCGATGTTTTTTGGGAGCGAGTTCTGCTAGTTCTGTGATTAATTTGCCGTTAGCGTCAAAGAGTTCTTCGGGTTTGTAACTCTTCATCCACTCTTCTAGCAATTTTAGATGTTCTGGCTTACTTGCTAATTCGCCAAAAGGGACTTGGTGCGATCGCCAGAAACCCTCGGTCTTTTTCCCATCTACTTCTTTTGGCCCTGTCCAACCTTTGGGGGTTCTGAGGATAATCATCGGCCATTGGGGACGTTCAGTAAAACCATGCACGCGGGCTTCTCTTTGGATGCTTTGAATTTCGGCGATCGCAATGTCCAAAGTCGCAGCCATCTGTTGATGCACATCTGCTGGTTCAACGCCTTCTACAAAGTAAGGTTTATAACCATAGCCCACAAATAAGCTCTCTAACTCTTGATAACTTAACCTTGCTAATAATGTGGGGTTAGCTATTTTATATCCATTCAGATGCAAAATCGGCAGTACTGCCCCATCACGTGCCGGATTAAGAAATTTATTAGAATGCCAACTAGTCGCTAAAGCACCAGTTTCAGCTTCGCCATCACCAACAACAGCAGCAACCACCAAATCAGGGTTATCAAAGGCTGCACCATAAGCGTGAACAAGAGAATAACCAAGTTCACCACCTTCGTTAATCGAGCCTGGGGTTTCCGGTGCTACGTGGCTGGGAATACCACCAGGAAATGAGAATTGTTTGAAAAGTCTTTGTATACCCTCAGCATCTTGGGAGATGTTGGGGTAATATTCGCTGTAAGTACCTTCGAGGTAGGTGTTGGCGACTAATCCAGGGCCGCCATGACCTGGCCCGGCAATGTAGATTGTATTCAGATCATACTTTTTGATTACTCTATTCAGGTGAACATAAATAAAGTTCAGTCCTGGTGTTGTTCCCCAATGACCTAGCAGTCGGGGTTTGACATGTTCTAACTTTAACGGTTCTTTCAACAGTGGATTATCGAGCAAGTATATTTGCCCAACTGAAAGATAGTTCGCTGCACGCCAGTAGGCATTCATTTTGTGCAGTTCTTCATCTTTTAAAGGCTTTGTCTGTGGAGTAGTTGTTAATGTCATATCAAACTCCATTACAAAAGTAAATTCACAAATTCATTTCGTATGACAGTTTAATCATTTACGGTAAGCAAGTCATCTTACCCATGACAAATTTTCTAGTTTTATAGCTTAAATCTGCATATTAATAACCTTTTAATACACTTTTCTTAATCTAAAAATAATCTGAATTAATACTAAGAATGACCTCTATGAAAGGCTAACAGGCTGAGTGTAGTAGTGAGTATTTTTTTAAATTGATTTTATTTATTTTTTAAATAAAGGTAGAAAATTATTTTGTAACACATTTCAAATATCTAACAAATACAATATATAAATATCTCTTTTGATAGAGGTTTATTCTGAGGTTAACAGTTGAGTCTACTTAGGGATGTGTATGTAAAGTACCTGATATCCATAATTGTGGGTTTCGACTACGCTCAACCCGATCTTTTGGTACACTATTTAACCGCAAGTTCCTTACCTAATGATTCAGGTAATGGAAGTATTTCGCTAGTTAAATACCAAAATTGGTTCGCAGTTCCGATACCCATTGATGGGGGATTTTCCCGAAGAATTTAAAGAGTTTTGTTAAAGCTGCTGATAGTTGGGGGCGTTCCGAAGTAATTGATACTTGGATTACTTTTATTGTGACTTAAAGCAGTTCAATAACGCTCCCAGAGGAACATAAGTTATCATTGACTGGTTTTAAAGTTATATAAAGAGGACTAAAGTCCTCACTACTTTTAATAAAAACTCATCTGGGGAACTTTTTCACTAAATCATCTCCAGGAATGACTGTTGTATAAAAAACATAATCACTATTAGCTACATAGCGGCGATCTTGTTTTATTATCGCCATAAATTCTCGATGTCCTTGGCGCATACGTCCTACTAAACAACCTGCACTAGCATTTCTAATATCATTACTAGGGGCATCATAACCCCAGTGTTGATTCACGTAAAAAAGACCTGTATCAAGTTTGTCGGCAGTACGTTGAAAATCTTTATTAAAATCTCGGTAAACAGTAATCGGTCTAACTTGCACTAATGCTTCGTGACGTTCTGCATTGCCGTGCGTTCCAACAGCCCAAGCTTTATACTGTCCAAACTTAATTCTGGCAGCTCCTGCGGGATTCATGGGATTGTAAGTATAATATGCACCGGGTTCGCTAGTAGCTTGCCAATGATCCACGATTTTGGGAACTCCATCGACTACTTCAATGACAACCCGCCGATCATTAAATTCATTAGGTGCATCACTGTTAAGACTCCAATCCCCATTCATTCCTTCTATGTAAACGATATTGTATTCTTTTGGTGCAGTGAATACTTGATAATTCTCTGCCAGCAGGTATTTCACAATTCTGCTGGCAATGTCATTACCTAGTTTTAAAGGAGGTTGGGGAAGATCTTCGGGTTTAGTCTCAATTAATTTCTTGGCTGTGACTGCTCCTAAAAATTCACTTTCTCCAGCCTTTGTCAATTCTTGAAATTTTTTGAGAGATGCCGCAGAAACCGGCCCAAATTTACTATCGGCTGGAGGTTCCAATAAAGTCAACCCAATTAATAATATCTGAATTTGACGAGCCAATTCTAAATCTTGAGCGATCGCCTCAAATCCCCATTTATCTTCTTTTCCTAAGAAATCTTGTAGTTTCATATTGCACACCTGCCTTTATTTACTTATAAATTAGGTATAATCGTCATCTGGATGTTAGATGATGTTTGAAACTATACTCTTATGTAAAAATTTCTGCCACAATTTTTACTAAGAATTTATCAAAGGGGCTAGGGGCTAGGGGCTAGGGGCTAGGGACTAGAGTTTATTACACACAACCGAGAAGCGCTATATATGCTCTTTGCCGTAAATCAACGTGAGTTCGACGGCTTTAAAAACCCGCTTTCATTCCTCTCAACGCCAGTTGCTCATGGGGGAAACCCCCAAGACAGCACTGGCTCCCCCACGGTGGGCTACGGTGTACACACAAGTACTATCTGAAAGGGTTTCAGGCGTTATAGACCCCTTAAATCGTCATTACGAGCGCAG
>JBBSOP010000456.1:0-4496 GCA_038259655.1 Chroococcales cyanobacterium | reverse complement strand
TATACTTTGGTTACAAGTAAAAATGCAATTACAATCGAAAAGTCATTTACGGCGGCGGGGTGCGACTCTGACGGCTCAAGGTTCAAGGAAATTCAATCAGGCAAAAGCTGAGGTAGAAATTGCCCAAAACTTTAAGCGATACACTCTTGAAGCCCTGAGTGAGAAAACAGGTTTAACCCCCAATACCCTCAGCAAGGTATTTAATGGCTCAGTAGGAGTTGACAAGCGAACCTTGGATTGCTGCTTCAATGCCTTTAATCTGGCTTTGTTAAAGGACGATTATCTTTACTTGGAGCCTGATCAAGACAATCTTACCGAAATTGGCTTAATGTCCTCTACTGAAACCTGCCGTACCATCGAATTAGCCTGCGATTCTCGCACCAATCACCCTCAAACCTCCAAAATGGAACGATTCCCGCAGGGACGGCAGAGGCGAACGCAAGACAATCTGCAATCTTGTTCCTCAACCGTGCCAGGAGGGCAGATACCCCTAGATTCAGTCTTGTATATTGACCGTCCTATCCTCGAATCTCTTTGTTATGAAGCCATCCAGCAACCTGGTGCATTGATCAACATCCGCGCCCCCAAGCAAATGGGCAAAACCTCCCTAATGACCCGCATCTTGGCTTACTCTGAAACTCTTGGCGATCGCACTGTTTCGGTGAACTTGCAACTCGCTGACTGCGAGATTTTACAGAACCGAGATCGCTTCTTACAATGGTTCTGTGCCAGAGTCAGTAAGCAGTTAGACTTACCAAATGCAATCGCCAGTTTTTGGGATAATTCCTTGGGTAGCAAATCGAACGCTACCGACTACTTCGAGAATGTTATCTTAGTTAACTGCGATCGCGCAGCGTCTTCAAGAGAGAATCGCCCCTTGGTCATTGCGATTGATGAACTTAACCAGCTTTTTGCCTACCCCGACACTGCACGGGAATTTCTCCGACTTCTGCGAACTTGGTCGGAGCAAGCCAAAGAAGGCGATGCAGACATTAATCCTTGGCACAAGCTGCGACTGGTGACGGTTCATTCTACTGAAATTCTGATGCCTTCCTTAATCGATCCCTCTCTCTTGAATACTGGGCTGGTTATTGAGTTACCTGAGTTTACCTCTGCTCAAGTACAGGATCTAGCAGTTCGATACAAACAGGAGATAACCGCGCCACAAACCCAGCGCCTGATCGCTCTATTGGGAGGACATCCCTATCGGTTGCAGTTAGCATTTTATTATCTCCAACAGCAGACAATAACCCTGGAAGAACTATTAAAAAATTCTGCAATTACCACCGCTATCTATGCAGATCACCTAGAACAGCAATGGTGGAATTTACAACATTATCCCAATTTATGGCCATCCTTTACGCAAATCGTCAGGCAATCAAACCCTGTCGATTGCGAGGCTGTGCAAGCCGGACAGTTGCACAAGATGGGGTTAGTGCATCTACACGGTCTTTATGCAAGTCTCGCCTGCGAGTTATTTCGTCCGTTTTTGGGCGATCGCCTGCACAATGTAGTTCAGTTAAGCCAAAAAGCCTCACCTAGAGACGCAATAAATCGTGTCTGATCAGACCAATAGACTACTAGTTACCTATTGGCAAGAAAGGAGGTTAATAACGCTGAGGCGTGAGCTATTAAATAACCCTTGAGTCAGTCCACACTGCCAAATTCTCATGATTTATAGATATAGTGTTCCCATATATACAAAAACTATTAACGAATGACTGATAGACGGCAATTTTTACGAGAGATAGCAGCAATTTCTAGTTTATCTTTAGCTGGATGCGGCTGGAGGCTGGCTGATGTGCAGGCCAATTCTAATACGAATGGTAACAGTGACCGACTAGATATTTATACATGGACACAATACTCTGACCAAAAATTATTGCAAACTTTTAGCGCCCAAACGGGTATGAAAGTGCTTGTAGATGTGTACGATTCTAATGAGGTAATGCTAGCTAAATTGTTAGCTGGAGGCGGAGGTACTTATAGCCTCATTTATCCATCTGATTATATGGTACAGAAGATGGTGGATAAAAATTTGTTAACAGAAATAAATCACGATCGCTTAATTGGTTTAGATAATTTATTTCCCCGGTTTCAAAACCCTAGTTACGACTCTAACAACCGCTATAGTATTCCTTTTAATTGGGGAACTACAGGTTTAATTTATAATTCTGAAATTCTCAAAAATGCGCCAGAAGATTGGGATTATCTTTGGCAAAATCAAACAACACTCAATAAGCGGATGACATTGCTTAATGATGTCCGTGAGGTGATGGGTGCAGTTTTACGGATGCTGGGTTACTCTTACAACTCCAAAGACGAAAAAGAAGTTAAACAGGCTTATGAAAAATTAACAGAGATTAAACCAGCGATCGCAGCATTTGACACTGATGCTTGGCAAAATCAAATTTTGGCAGGAGATTTATTATTAGCAATGTGTTATTCCGCAGATGCGATTCGAGTCACTCAAGAAAACCCCAAACTTAAATATGTCATTCCTCGTAGTGGTTCCTCGTTATGGACAGATACAATTGTAATTCCGAAAACAGCCCCTAACTTGCCTGGAGCTTATGCCTGGATTAACTTTATTTTACAGCCAGAAGTAGCTGCTATGATTAGTCAGCGGATGAGTGTTTCAATACCTAATAGTGCGGGATTTGAACAATTACCAAATAAAATCAAAAATAATGTGAATTTATTTCCCCCAGCTTCGCTGATAGAAAAATGTGAACGCATTACTCCTCTAGGAAGTTTTGAAGAGATTTATGAGCGTTACTGGACTCAATTAACTAGTAGTTAAAATAAGTAATTTATCAATATTAAACTAAACTTGTGCCTCCAAAAAATAGTTCTTCTCAACTCAGTTTCCCAGACGATATTGCCAAAATAGAAAAATTGCATCGTCCCTGGTTAAATTTACAACCATTGATATTGCTTACACCTTCTGGTATTTGGTTGTTACTTTTATTAGTATTACCAACTTTAATCATTTTTGAATTGAGTTTAGTTCCAGATATTAGACCGGGAGATTTAGTAAATCCAAGTGGATTTAGTAACTATATTCGGATACTTGACTCCCTTTATCTACAAGTAATTTTCCGATCATTATGGTTGGCGATCGCGACAACAGTCATTTGTTTAGTTTTGGGCTTTCCTGTCGCCTATTGGATTGCTGTAATAGCACCAAAACGTTGGCAAAATTTACTTCTACTAGGATTTATTTTACCTCTGTGGACTTCTTCTTTGCTGCGTTCTTATGCTTGGATTACTATTCTGCGTCCTACAGGCTTATTAAATAGTATATTAACAAGTTTAGGTTTACCCGCTTTAGAATTGTTGAATCGGATTCCAGCCGTATTAATTGGGATGAGTTACAGCTTACTACCTTACATGGTGATAATTTTATATGCTTCTTTAGAAAAGTTAGACAAGCGGTTGTTAGAAGCAGCAGCCGATTTAGGTGCAAATCCTACTCAAACTTTTTGTCAAGTAACTGTACCCCAAGTTTTGCCAGGAATTACTGCTGGTTCAATCTTGGTTTTCATCACAGGTTTAGGAGATTTTGTTGATCCAGAATTACTCGGTGGTGCTTCGAGTATGACAGCAGCGCGGTTAGTTTACAATCAATTTTTGGGAGTTACTCAAAACTGGGGATTTGGTTCAGCTTTGAGTATGACATTAATTTTAGCTGTGAGTATTGCGATCGCTTTTTTGATTAAATTTGGTGAAGCCACACCCAAACGCTGAACTTTTCATCACTGAATAATTTGCCAGATGTGTTGACTCATTGGCAATTGTAGAATATTAAAGAACAAGAGCGATCGCGCATTGAACAGAGTTTTTGTAATTCTGCTTGCCGTGCCGAGTCCGACCATTTTTCACCACCTCTTCAGAATGACAACTTGGACAAGCTCGAAGAATTACAAACTATTGCCATTGGGCAATCATATCAGTTCTATTCTTTCATTCTTTCCTCTTTAACACTACCTATCAAGATACGAGCTAGGTAATAAACTGTTATTTTAAGATACTTTATCCGAAATAGACAATTTAAGAGTTGTATTTAAACAGTGTTATTAATAACGGCTGTAAAACTTATTAACTGGTAGTAATTACTGGAATTAAGTATTACATTCTTTTTGGACGATTACTTATAAAGAGATGTGTTGTTTTATAGCTACTGCTAGATAGTTTAGGACACGAAAAGACTTTCAAACCTGTTCCCTATTTCCTGCTGCACATATCTCTCAAAAACTCAAGGTGCATTTTTGAAGCCAAGTTAAGTCTACTAAACGAGCTATTTTGCGAACATTGAAGCAACTAATTATGATTACACTCACTAAGACATCTGTAAATGTAAATACCGCAGTTTTACTAAAACAACCAAGTGTTAAATTAGACATCTCCGGAAAAGATTTAGAAACCTTAAATTCACGCGCAGACCTAACCCCCCTACCCCCCTTCCCTTCAAGGGAAGGGGGAATTGAAGCCTC
>JBBSOP010000455.1:0-4501 GCA_038259655.1 Chroococcales cyanobacterium | reverse complement strand
TTTACAAGCTCAAGCACAATTTGCTTTCTAATTATTTAATTGAGCAACTAAAACGTCCAGATATTGCTATGTCTTTTGTGTAGTTTTTGGGCGCGAGGTGCGCGAAGCGCACCATTGCTTGTGCCAGTTGCGTAAGTCCTGTTAATTTTAGGATGGGGTGTCATAGTGAAACAAGCTACTCTTCAATCGAATCAAGTACCAGCGTTTGAAGATGCCAAATTTGAGCTTGAAAGCTGTGATATACAAAAGCACAACCTAGTTAAGGCTTCAGTTTCACGGGTTCAGCTTGAAGAAGGAATTGACAACGTTGAATTTGTTGTACCTGGGTGTATTTGTTTGAATTTGGAAGATTTGAAGTGTTTTGAATCTGTAGAGCGTCAGTATGAACACTGGGGCGTGATTTTTCACAACACCATAGTAATACAACCATCAAATCCAGCATTTCCAACACTTTCGGGACTAACAGTACTAATGAGTTCATCTAAGGGCGGATTTTTAGAAGCGAATTTTTTACAACCTGTTAACTGTGTTAGTGCCTTCGTCACCAGTTCACAGCGGTTAGTGTTGTCTGCCTACGATCGCGATCGTCAATTGTTAGCTCAAACAATACTCCCAGGAGCTAATCTCGCCAATTCCGACTCGGCTGTACCCCCTAACACCTTATTATCTGTAAAAGCCCATGACATCTACTCCGTGGGCTTCTGTGCTTTTGATGGTCAATTCACTCTTGATAATTTTCGTTTTTGTGTTTAGCTCAACAGTTATCAGTTATCAGCTAATGTTCACTGGTTGAATTTAAAACTCTAAAAAATCAGTAACAAAATTGCTCTAACTCGCCTTAGCCCAGGTATTCTTACTACATTAGACAATTTTGTAATCAAGTAGGTCAACACTGTGGTGAAGGCTTCGGCTTTTTGGCAGCAATTAATTAACCAGTACCCCAACTGGTTGCTTTTAGACTTCAAGACGGGAGGAAGTCCAAAACAACGAGTCTTCAAGCCTTTCTCTGGTTCAGGAGGCATTCTCAGCTTCCTGACGATTATTGTTGCGATGTTGTTGTGGAACTGGAAACTGCTATTGGCACTTGTAGTAGGCGTTAGCGTCATGTTATTGGTCTACTCAATGCAAAAATGGGACTGGCAGCTGCGCTGGTTAGAAATTCAGAGGTTTTTAAATAGCCCAAATCGTCGGTTAGCTTTAGCTGTTGGTAGTGGGGGTATTGCCACCATCAGCACTTATATGGCAGCTGCCATCTGGGTTGACTCCAGTAGCCCTTGGATTGCAGCTGGTGCTATTGTGCAAGGTTTAGGAACGCTGTTAACTTTAATTTTATTGGTGTGGCAAATCATCAACTTTTACGGAAATCGAGAAGAAGACAATTTTGAGCGTTTATTACTAAATTTAACGGCACAAGACCCTTTAAAGCGTTTGATTGCCATACGTCAACTCACTAAATTCATCACCCGTAGAAAAATTGATGTGGCGGTGCAGCAGGATGTTGTCCAATGCTTACAACTTCTACTCACCCAAGAAAAGGAGGCAGTAGTTAGAGATGCAGCTTTTAAGAGTTTACAAACTTTGGATAGCCCGCAGTTCCTAGCATCCAGCGCTGCTAGTCCACTTTGCTATCCTAAGTTAAAAGTTAAGAGTCAATATTCCAAAGTTTAACCGTTGACTATTTTCTATCCAGTCGTCCATCACGGACTTGCACTACTGGATGATTACACCGACGTACTAGTTGTTCATCGTGGGTGGTAACAATGACTGTTGCTCCAAAGGCATTTAACTTTTGGAGAATCTGCATCACTTGCCAGGAATTATCGGGATCAAGGTTTCCTGTTGGTTCATCTGCCAACAGCAGCGGTGGTGTTCCGACAATTGCCCGTGCAATACTTACCCGCTGCTGCTCTCCCCCAGAAAGCTGATCGGGAAAACAATCGGCTTTAGAAAGCAAACCCACCAGTTTTAAAGTTGGTTCTAAGCGTCTGTGAATTTCTTTGCGGGTGTAGCCTTGAGCTTGCAGTACAAACATGACATTTTCTGCCACCGTCCGCTGGGGAATTAGTTTGTAGTCTTGAAAGACAATGCCAATCCGCCGCCGCAATAATGACAAGCGATCGCCCCGCAAAGCCGCTACATTATAATCATCAACAATCACTTCTCCTTGTGTTGCTAACTCCTGACCATACAACAATTTTAAAAGTGTGGATTTACCAGAACCACTAGGCCCAGTGATAAACAAAAATTCCTTCTGTTTAACCTCTAAGTTCACATTTAACAGAGCGTCATAACCATTGGTATAGGTTTTTGTCACAGAGCGCAGTTGCACCATTGCAGCTGTATTACTACTGGGCTGTTGGTTTTTACTGTCTTCTGAATGAATAAATTTATCAGTCTTGGTTGGAGTTTTAATAGCGGTTGTCATTGGCATTAAGATATAAACGGGGTTATGACATGCTCATCTGTGAGATAAATACCTATTACAGTTCTGTTTTGCGGGTGTATAAATCCCTATTAGGAAGTGAAATAGACTGTAACCAAATAGCCTAAAATTCTCTATTGAAGATTCACCTTAAAACAAGGATTCCCAGGCGCAACCTGGGAATATCAAATATATAAACTAAAAGTTAAATTTTTTTAAACTTCCCGTATTTTTACGTAAAATAAAATTGGGTTTCAGGCTATGATCCATTCTTCGAGTTGACGATCGCTTTGATCAGTAAACGCAAATAGAAAACCAGTGTGAAGTATTGCTGTCATGCAGTGTTACAGCACCGCCAGATCTTTGAAACAACGACGTGTTAACTCTATTCGCGCAGATAGATCTTTTTTGTTACGAATGTCGATATTAGTGGCGAAAAAGTAAACATTCTTGCCCTTTTCCAAGTAACCTACATACCATCCAATTTTCGGTGTTACGTTGTCCGCAAATCCTGTTTTACCTCTGATTGTGTAGTCTGGGGTCTGCTCCATTACCATAATATCTTTGACAGTGGAGAGCGATCGCTGGGAGAAAGGTAAATCGTTATGATAAAGACGACGCAGAAATTGAATTTGCTCTTGAGGTGTAATTCGCAGTTCTCCCTCTAACCAAAATTTATCAATATCATCTTTACTGCCAATTTTTTGGTTGCCGTATTTGGCTTGAGTCACCCATTTTTGCATTTGCTCATGTCCCACTCGACGAGCTAGAACTTGGTAAAACCAAACGGCAGAAAGCTTGAAAGCCTGTCTCATATTCAAGTCTCGGTTCCACTCAGGAATCGTTCTTTGAATGCCATCCCACGTTAAAACCGCAATTTCATCTGAAATCACCCCAGTTTCTAGGGCAATCAGGGAGTTGAGAATTTTAAATGTCGATGCAGGTAAAAAAGCTGTAGCGTTCCGCTGTTGATTGTGTTGAATAATGCGATCGCGGTTCAAATCATAGATCAAAATTGCACCTTCAACCCCTAATTCTCGAAAGTGCTGTCCAAAATCAATATTTTCAGCAACATCTACACTAGCTGGAAGCTCAATCGCTGACTTTGACAGAGTTGATGCCGATTGCATTGTCTCAAATAAGATCAAGACGGTGCAACTCAAGACAATGAAAAAAATAATTGCCAAGCGACCTATTCGGTTCATGAGCTTCCGTTATTCCAATTGCTAGCTAATTGCACTCCTAACAGTCAAACGATAAATAAAAGCTTTCCAAGCAAACTCCGGTAATGCTAACATCCGTCGCCAACGCCAAGGTTCTTGATAAAGCCGATACAACCATTCCAAATTATTTTTTCCTAACCAAGCGGGAGCGCGAGTTTTTATCCCTGACCAAATATCAAAACTACCACCAACACCAATCCAAATTGCTTGGGGACATAAATGACGGTTTTGGGCAATCCATAATTCTTGACGTGGCACTCCTAAACCCACAAAAATTACTTGTGGTTGCAATTGGATAAGAGTTTGTCGCAATTGTTCTTCTTCTTCTGGGGAATGATAACCAGAGTGAGTACCTGCCATACTCAAAGTAGGAATTTGCTGTTGCCAAAATTCTGCGGCCTTTGCAGCTACTCCCGGCGCTCCGCCATAGAAAAACACCTTGGCTTCTGGCTGCTGTTGACCAATTTCTTGCAACAGTGTTTCTGCTAATTCAATACCTGGACAACGTTGAACTTTTTGCCAGAAAAGCCACCGCAAATACAGAACTACCCCTGCACCATCTGGAATCACTAGCTCAGCATCTTGAATTGCTTGAGCTAGGCAAGTATTCCGTTCTGCTTGCATTGTCATTTCTGCATTGAGTGTTACCACATGAGCGCCTATGCTGGCATCCAGGCATTCTAGCAACCAGCCTGGATAGTTACTCATGACATGAACTGGTATTCCCAGTACCGAAAACGCGTTCAGCGATTTAGACATAGCCTGTTTTGATTATTCTCACACCAGATGATCTAGAACGATAGTTTATCAAATTTTTTAATAGGTGTCTGTGGAAATTTTAGCAATAAATCATGAG
>JBBSOP010000454.1:0-4509 GCA_038259655.1 Chroococcales cyanobacterium | reverse complement strand
TTATGAAAATACTTTAGAAGAAGTCACCGTCAGGGTGAGATAATGTTCATTACTAGCACCTGAAGCGATCGAACCACGAATTTGGGATGCTACAGCTGCAATGGCAGACCGCATGGCTTACTGGGCAGAAAGAAACTGGAAAATTGATACAGAAGCTGACTTGGATCGTTACACTTTTGGGGTTGCAGGTGCTGTTGGTTTGTTACTCTCCGACTTATGGACTTGGTATGATGGAACCCAAACGAACCGCACTCAGGCAATTGGGTTTGGTCGGGGATTACAAGCAGTTAATATTCTGCGTAACCATCATGAAGATATGGGGCGTGGAGTCAACTTTTTTCCGCAAGGTTGGAGTTCAGCAAATTTGCATGAATATGCAAATCGCAATCTCGCACTAGCAGATGCCTATACCAAATCTCTTCCTGCTGGGCCAGCCTTGGACTTTTGCCAAATTCCGTTAACCTTAGCTCATGGTACTCTTGATGCTTTAGCTAATGGTAAAGAAAAACTCAGCCGCAAGGAAGTGATTGCACTGATTGAGCAGTTTATCAGTGTCAACATAAAAGCTAGTTAGTTTAAAAGGACAGGAGGCAGGAGACAGGAGTTATTGCCTTTGTCCCCTTGTCTTTTTGTCGCCGTGTCCCCAATTTCTAAAAAGTGAGAAAGATATCAGTGAAGAAAACCCTGTTCCTCAATCCTCCTTCCTTTGATGGATTTGATGGTGGTGCTGGTTCCCGATACCAAGCCAAGCGTGAAATTACTTCTTTTTGGTATCCTACGTGGTTAGCGCAACCCGCCGCCCTTGTTCCAGGTAGCAAGCTTGTGGATGCACCACCACATAGTCAGACCATAGAAGATGTACTAAAAATCGCCAAAGATTACGAACTGGTAATTATGCATACCAGCACACCTTCACTAGCTAATGATGTCAAGTGTGCTGAAGCCATCAAAGCCCAAAATCCAGATGTGCAAATAGGCTTTGTAGGAGCGCATGTAGCTGTTTTGCCAGAAGAGACGCTAAGAAATAATCCAGTCATTGACTTTGTATGTCGCAATGAATTTGACTATACTTGCAAGGAGTTAGCCGAAGGTAAATCTTGGTCAGAAATTCTAGGTCTAAGCTACCGTGACCAGAACTCTGACATCTGCCATAATGACGAGCGTCCATTAATTCATGACTGGGATGCCATGCCTAGTGTTTTGCCAGTTTATGGACGTGACTTAGATATTAAAAAATATTTCATTGGCTATTTGCTGCATCCTTATATTTCCTTTTATACCGGGCGGGGCTGTCCGGCAAAATGCACCTTTTGTCTTTGGCCACAGACCATTGGTGGTCATCTCTACCGCCATAAAAGCCCCGAAGCTGTGGGGCGGGAGATGGAAGAAGCCAAAGTCATCTTTGGTGACAAGGTACGGGAATATATGTTCGATGATGATACTTTTACCATTGATAAACATCGAGCGATCGCAATTAGCGAACACATGAAACGGCTCAAGCTTACCTGGAGTTGTAATGCTCGCGCTAACTTAGACTACGATACCCTCAAACAACTGCGTGATAACGGTCTGCGGTTACTGCTGGTTGGTTTTGAGTCAGGAAACCAAGATATTCTCAATGGAATCAAAAAAGGCATCAAGCTAGAAGTGGCGCGGGAGTTTATGAAAAACTGCCATAAACTCGGCATCACAGTCCACGGTACTTTTATCATTGGTCTGCCGATTGAAACCAAAGAAACCGTAGAAGAAACTATCCGTTTTGCTTGCGAACTTAGCCCCCACACAATTCAAGTCTCAATTGCTGCGCCTTATCCAGGTACAGAACTTTATGAACAAGCCAAAGCTAACGGCTGGTTTACTAATCAATCTTTAGTTGCTACCTCTGGCATTCAAACCTCAACACTGCAATATCCCACTCTTTCTAGTGCCGAAATTGAAGATGCTGTTGAGCAAATGTACCGTAAATTTTACTTTCGTCCTCAAGCCATCATCCCCATTGTGCGAGAGATGCTAACAGACCGACAGATGATGGTACGCCGCCTACGTGAAGGTGGGGAGTTCTTCTCTTATCTCAAAGAACGCCGTACCCAAGCTGCCGCACACGCCCAATCTAATTAAAGTCCTGTCGTTTCAATAAGACTTATAAAAGCGGAAAATGGGAAAAAGTAGTTTCCCATCTCCCATACTTCGCTCAATTAAGAATTGATTAGATTTAATTTTTAATTTTTAATTTTTAATTTTTAATTCCTCACGGGATGCCCCATGCCCAATATTCATCGTTTCGCTATTATCAATGGTGATGATTTCGGCTTTTCTCGAAGCGTTAATCAAGGAATTATTCAAGCCCATGAACAAGGTGTACTGACTAGTACCAGCCTGATGGTAACAGGTGATGCAGCAAAAGAGGCGATCGCTCTTGCACGTAATCACCCTAATTTGGCAGTTGGTTTACACCTTGTTTTAGTATGTGGTCGAGCTGTTTTGCCACCTTCCCAAATTCCCCACTTGGTAGATTCTATGGGGAACTTCTCAAACAGCTCCTTGCAAGCTGGGTTACGCTATCAATTTCATCGCGCCGCCCGTGAAGAATTACGGCGAGAAATCCGCGCTCAGTTATCAAAATTCCGCGAGTCTGGGCTACCCCTTTCTCATGTAGACGGACATTTACACCTCCATGTTCATCCTGTGGTACTAAGTATTTTAGTTGAGTTAGCACAGGAATTTGATATCCGTGTGATTCGTCTGCCCTCTGAAGAGTTGGTAATGAATTTAAAGCTTGACCACCAGGGATTATTAACTAAGTTAGTTTGGTCAGGGGTGTTTGGTAGATTACGGCGTTACGGTGAAGGTTTACTGTCATCTCAAGGTATTAGTTTTGCTAACAAAGTCTATGGGTTGTTGCAAACAGGCAAGATGACAGAGGAATACTTACTTAGTCTTATACCCCAGATTCAGGCAGATTTGGTAGAAATTTATTTTCATCCAGCAGTAGCAAATGATAGGGAACCGCTGAATGGTTCGCCAGGAGCAGGTGCAGTAGAACTCGCGGCCTTGTTAAGCGCACAAGTGCGTGAGGTATTGATTGCTAATGGCTTTGAACTAACTAATTATGTGCAAACAACTCATTTCAAAAAAGATGAAAAGCTATTTGATTCGTAAATTTTAACAATCAAAAGCAAATGAGCGATCGCCGGAACTTATTTAATGTTTTCTTAAATTATTAATAACTTAAACGATAAAACGACTGAATTTGATGAAAATTTTCAGTTAAAAAATAAGCACCCACTAAATAAGTCGACTGCAAAGAACAGGTTATTTCAAGCATATATTGGGATTTTATTTTTAGCACTATATCTAACCTTCATCTTAGAACTAAATTCCCAGAAAATCTTTACTCAACTGAAATACAATCTTTAAGTAAAAACACTGTTGTATTTTATATGATTAACTACGGAATATCAGGAGTATTTATGAATTTTTATCAGGCTGGAGCAATTGTTGGTTTGACGACAGCAGCTTTTCTATCAATTGCGCCCATACAAGCAAATGCTGCAAATTATCAGATAAAATCTGGTGTCACTAGCATTGCTGAAGACCACGAAGAAATTCTTAGAAGTCTGGGGCTAAACTTGACAGACATGAATAATACAGCCGAAACAATTCCTGACGATTTTGCATTTGGCTTTAATATTGCTCCAGACACTAACTTCACCTTCAGCGATGTAGGCGGTTTTTCTCAGCCTTCAGGTACAATCAAACATACTGGTACTATTACCTTCAATAACGATTTGACTGTTGGTAACTTTTCTGTTGGTTTCGCTCCAACACGGGCTATCAACAATGCCAGTGGTTTCTTTTTAGAAGATACAGTTTCTTTAGACACAATTTTGTTTGATTTAAGCGCTCCAGGCAGTTTAGACTTTGATGGTAAAAATTTAACTCTTGCTAATGTTAAATTGCTGTTCTCTCCAGAGTTTGCTAATATAATTGGCGATTCTAATTTGGCTGGTAAATTTGCTGGAACTGCACAAATTAATGCCAAGGTTTCTGCGGTTCCAGAACCTACAAATACGATAGCATTTGCAACAGCAGGTGTAGTTATGTTGGCAATTAAGTATAAGAAAAAAATTCGGTGCTAATAATATAAAATTACGAGAGACAATTTATTGATCTCTTGTAATTATTTCCTGCTGTAATATTAGGCTTAATGATTTTAAGCTCAACAAAAATCAAAATCATGAGCATTATAGTTTTCGGCAGCATAAATATAGATTTAGTGGCGACAGCACCCCGATTACCAACCCCAGGAGAAACTTTACTAGGAGAAGATTTTTTTAAATTATCGGGAGGTAAAGGCGCAAATCAAGCTGTAGCGTTAGCGCGACTAGGAGTTCCTACTCAGATGGTAGGCCGAGTCGGCGCACATAATTTTGGTACAGAACTTATCCATGATTTGCAGGTTTCTGGTGTGCAGACTGACAATATTTTCATAGATGAAACCGTTAGTTC
>JBBSOP010000453.1:0-4526 GCA_038259655.1 Chroococcales cyanobacterium | reverse complement strand
TCGTGGAAGGTATTAATAACAAGATTAAGTTGATTAAACGTTCCGGTTATGGATTTAGAAACTTTGACAATTTCCGAGTTAGATGCTTATTAAATTGGCATTTTAACTATTAGTTAAGCATACTATATACTGAAGAACCAAGTTTTTTAAGTCAAGACAACTGACAACTGACTCCTGACAACTGACAACTCATAATTTAAATCGTGAATCCTTCTTTATCTAACTTTCCTATCCATCGCACTGTTTTGAATAATGGCATTGTGGTACTGGTGGCAGAAAATCCGGCTGCGGATATTATTGCAGGGCGGGTTTTTGTCCGCGCTGGTAGTTGTAATGAACAACCGGGACAGGCGGGTTTAGCCCATTTGCTGTCAGCAGTTATGACAAAGGGATGTGATGGCCTTTCAAGCTTAGAAATTGCTGAACAAGTAGAATCTACAGGGGCGAGTTTGAGTGCAGATGCTGCCACTGATTATTTTTTGCTGTCGTTGAAGACGGTAACATCTGACTTTGCGGAAATTTTAGCATTAGCAGGGCGGATTTTGCGATCGCCAACATTTCCCGAAGCCCAAGTTGAACTAGAACGGCGATTGACATTACAAGGTATTCGCTCCCAACAAGAGCAGCCGTTTACTATTGCTTTTGAACAAATGCGGCAGGTGATGTACCAAAATCATCCCTATGCTATGTCAGTATTAGGTAATGAAGCCACAGTCAACCGCTTAACTCGTAGCGATTTAGTGGAGTATCACCAAACTTATTTTCGTCCAGATAATGTAGTAATTAGTATTGCCGGGCGGGTAACGCTAGCTGACGCAGTAACACTAGTAGAACAAGTGTTTGGTGATTGGCAAGTTCCCACCCAAGCACTGCCAACAATTACTTTACCTGAAATTCAAGTGTCACCGCAGCACCGATTGAAACCGATACAAACGCAGCAATCAATCGTGATGCTGGGTTATTTAGGTTCATCAGTCATGTCTGTTGATTATGCCCCACTCAAGTTGTTGTCTACTTACCTCGGGAATGGGCTTTCTAGCCGTTTGTTTGTAGAGTTACGAGAAAAGCGGGGTTTAGCTTATGAAGTCTCCGCATTTTACCCCACACGGCTGTATCCAGGGTCATTTGTAGTGTACATGGGTACAGCACCAGAAAATACCAGTATCGGTTTGAATGGATTACGCAAAGAAGTGGAGCTAATCTGTACTACAGAAGTATCAGAAGACGCACTACAAGCTGCTAAAAACAAAATCCTGGGGCAGTATGCCTTGGGTAAACAAACAAACGGTCAAATTGCTCAAATCTACGGCTGGTATGAAACTTTGGGTTTAGGAATTAATTTTGATAGTGAGTTTCAAGAGTTGATTACATCGGTGAATGCCCAAGATGCGATGGTAGCTGCTAATCGATATTTACAGGAACCTTATTTGTCTTTAGTTGGTCAAGAAGAAGCAATTAATAGTGCGCTGGCGTAAGTAATTTACGTGCGATCGCCATCATCTGAGGTGTACTATTAGCATCAGAAGATTCTGGGAACAAATTCCATGAAAGGCAGCCTGACAGCAAGTATCTTGAATTACTTAGAGTTCCCGAAAGCAAGTCGGCTTTCTTGGTTACTTTTGTTTGCCTCTATGTATGTGCTAATTGGCTCCTGGGCTGTAGTATCAATTGCTGCACCACAAAAAGTTGCCCAAGTCAATGTCGTAGATAGCATCAATCGTCCTACTCTCAAAGTTGGTAGCCAAGGAGAACGTGTATCAGAACTGCAAGCAGCTCTCAAGCTTTTGGGATTTTATTCAGGTGAAGTAGATAGCAATTATGACGAGGATACAGCCAAAGCTGTTTCTCGATTTAAGCAAGCAGTCGACTTGAATCCAGATGGTGTTGTTGATGCTGCTACTTGGCTGAAACTGTTTCCTTACCAGCCAACAGCGACAACCGTCTCTTCATCAAACCCGACAACTAACTCTGCATCTAACTTGACACCAAAGTTTCCTGTGCCAACTCCAACAGCTACAACTAAACCTGAGCCAAAACCTATTAATCGAAAACCCCCTACAACTCAAGTACCAACCAAACCTGCGGCAAAACCTGCTACTCGAAAACCCCCTACAACTCAAAGCACACAAAAAACGCCTCCACGACCATCAACAACTACACGTACTAGCCAAATTGCCGATGTGCAATATACTTCAGAAGGATGGCCAATTTTACGTGTAGGCATGAATAATTCAGAAGTGACCAAGTTGCAACAGCGATTGCAAAAGCTAGGTTTTTTAGATGGTAATGTAGACGGAGATTTTGGCCCTACAACCGAAGCAGCAGTGAAAGCTGCACAAAAACGCTATGGATTGGAGCCTGATGGCGTAGTTGGAGGTGCAACTTGGGAAGTTTTATTGCGGCGATCACCCCAAGGACGTTAGTTAACTAGTAAGTTAAAAGTTGCGAGAATGTCTCTAAAATAGCTCATGAAAAACTTTCTACTAACTTGGCTGGCAACGGCGGTGGCTTTGCTCATCACCGCTAATATCGTTCCGGGATTTTATGTCAAGAATTTTATCGCTGCTTTAGTTGCTGCTGTTGTTATTGGGCTAGTAAATGCATTTATTCGCCCAATTTTAGCTATTTTGGCCTTTCCCATTACCTTACTCACGTTGGGTTTGTTTACATTGGTCGTTAATGCCTTAACCCTTTGGTTAGCAAGCGCCCTCACTCCTGGTTATGGTTTTGAGATTCGAGGATTTCTCCCTGCTTTGTTGGGATCAATCGTACTAGCAATTGTTTCTAGTGTGATTAACTATTTTGCCAGAGTGATTGATTGAAAGTCGGCGGGAAACTTCATTCTCTTGTGGGTGATCGAGGTTGCTCTCCCGCCAACTTAGGGCATGGGGCATGGGGCATTGGGCATTGGGCATGAGGAAGAAGGGGTAAGGGGTTTGTTTGTTCATCCTTTACCCTTTACCTACCCTGTTTATTTTTTTAATTTTTAATTTTTAATTCCCTGAAAGGGTTGACTCTTGGGCAATAGCTATTGTTACTGTTCCTGGTTGCCCCTGCAAGCGGAAAATTTGTTTAGGAACCAATAATCTCACTTCTAACCTCTGCTTTCCTACAACATCAGCAGTGGAGCTAGAGGCTGCGAGAATAGCAGCAGCCTCTGCTACGCTTGATGTACCTACTTTTTCGTTGATTACTTTAGCAGGGTTGGGTACACAAACAGTAGAGAGAATTGGCGCTGCAAAAGTTTTTAAAGGTAAATTGCCTAGACGACAAAGTTCTACTAACCCAAATTCTGAAGCTTTAGTTTTAATGGTAGCAAAACCTGCGATCGCACTTTGGTCAAGTTGATTTTCTTTAAACACTTGCTGAATTGCCCCTGCTATCAACTCCAGCGAACTACCTCTTTGACAACCAATCCCCACCCATAAATTCTTTAATTGGTGTTGCTCTAGAGGATTTTTTTCATTCACTGAGGTTATTTGCAGTTGTATTGCGAACTCAGAATTACCCAGCAATCTGAGATAAGTTGAGTGTTTTTTCGCCGTTTACTATGATACCTAAAAACTGATCTTTATAATACTGTTCCCAGAAATAAAAACCTATATATTAAGCATATCTAGCACAGTAGGAAACACCGAGGGGGAGACGAGGTAAAAGTTAAAAAGAATTTCTTTCTTTATATTGGCTTCTTTGGTGTCTTTGAAGCCCAAGGATTTTACCTCCTCTACCTCGGTCTTTCAATTTTTTAAACTCTCCGCCGTAGCAAGTTCACAACAGCTACGACGGAGTTTTGCTTTGTTCACAAGAGCATAATCTTTTTGATTTCTCCTTGGTAATCGTAATTGGGTTTTAGACTAAATTAATGAAAAATTTTCTAGAGATTGGATGCTCTTTCAGGGATTGAACAAAATCTTTCAGAGTTATCATGTCACCCCTGAAAGTAAACTTAGGAGTGCCATTGGGAGCAACTATTCTCACCTCACCGTCTTGGATTTTAATCTGATTCTTAATGCTATCCCAGAGAGTATCGAAGCTCTCATTATCTTTGCAACCGTTAGCTTCAAGGAATTTTTGGCGTACTTCTACTTTTAACGCTCGTGCTTCTGCTACTTGGGTACGCGCCTCAAAGTGTTTAATTACATCTTCATAGTTACACTCTCTGAGAGTTTTATTTTCAGCCTGAACTTGCTCTAGTTGAGTTTTTATCGCTTGTAATTGTGATATGGCATCGGCTGATCTTTGGTATTCAACTTTTAAGGCCAATTTGGCATTGGCTAACAGAGCTTTGTAATCTGGCTGCTCTTCATTTTTAATTTTTTCAGATTCCATATTACAAAAGCTGGCGAAAGTTTAGTAAACAGTTTGTGCGTTATTTGAGTATTAGTTTTTTTCCTAAACTAATAGTGTCCAATAGTTAAGAGGTAGTCTGTATACTACTCAAACAAGATTTAATATGGGAGCGAATAGCTCGCTCATAAATTACAGTTTGTTCTCTGCGTATTCCTACAGGCTGATATATCAAATTA
>JBBSOP010000452.1:0-4555 GCA_038259655.1 Chroococcales cyanobacterium | reverse complement strand
TTCTACTAAGGCGACAATTTGAGCTAGGGTAGTATCACTACCAATACGCTTTGCCTGGATTGCGATCGCTCCTGATTGGTTAATAGTTCCTGCTGCGACTAAATCTCCTGGTTGCTTAATCACTGGTACTGCTTCCCCAGTCAGCATCGATTCATTCACGGCTGTACGGCCGAAGCGAACTTCACCATCAACAGGGATTTTATCTCCAGGTAGTACCTGTAACCATTCGCCCACGCGTACATGTTCAGCGGGAATCTCAATAATATTTGATCCCAATCCTACTTTCTCTGGATCTGGGTCGGGAATCAATCTTGCTATCTGTGGCTGAAGTGCTAGCAATTGTCTAAATGCAGACGCAGCCTTTCCTCTAGCTTGTTTTTCTAATGTTCTTCCCAGCAGAATAAAACACAGCATCATTACGGGTTCGTCAAAGAAGCATTCCCAACCCATTTGGGGAAACAGTAGCGCGATCAAACTTGCTATATAAGCTGTTAATGTCCCTAATCCCACTAGGGTATTCATGTTAGGTGCATTGCGCCGCCAGCCCAGCCAGCCATCTACTAAAATAGGACGGCCGGGAATTAGTAGCGTTACTGTTGCCAGTCCACAATGAAACCAGATGTTATTTAATCCGGGTAGTGTTGTACCAAAAATATTACCAAGATGTCCGATTCCCGACAAGATTAATAGTATTGCCGCGATCGCCAACTGCCTATATGCAGAGTGCATTTCTTGGCGTTGTCGTTCTGCTGGATCTTCTAAAGTAAGTGTCTGTCCAGCTATCCTGTCCTTAGTTCTGCGGGGTTGAGTTGGGAATCCTGCTGCTGTCAATTGCTTTGCCAGTGCATCTGAATCTATCGCACCAACTTCTGACTCTACGACTGCTACCTCAGTCGCCAAGTTTACAGAAGCATTCTTGACTCCTGGATGTTGAGTTAACTGTCGCTCTACAGCGCTCACACACCCAGCACATTTCATCCCTCCAACATCAAAAATGATTTTTTCTGAAGCAGGAACTGGTTCTGGGGTCAGTTTAGTTTTTGGAACAAGTTGCATGGCAAGTGTTTGGATTCGCTACGAAGATTCAACGCCTGACTCAAAGCGTCTCTACTTCGAGCGTAGACGAAATCCGCAACTATGACAGAACGTAAATAATATTAATTTTATTAAGTTTATGGCACTAAGCCGAATTTCAACTCCGGCTCCAGCGTAGATAAGTCATGTAGATCATAGCTCCTATCTGTATTGGCATCAAGGCAATCAAGCTTTTCCCAAAATAGTTGATGTCTACATTAGACATAGCGCTGAAATATCCTACGCCCAATAGCAGTAACATCACCCAGGTAAGTTGTTTACGTTTAATGGTTAGCATATCAGTAAGAATAAATTGGTAGTATGCATCTTAGGACTCATAGCTGAAAATAGTAATGAAATTGTGATATTAGAATTATTAAAACCAGCCCTGTTTGTTCACAAAGTAGGTATTAACGAAGTTTTCAGGAGATTTATTCAAGTAGATCATGGCTTCAACTAAACCCACAAGTTGCATAATTAAAAAGGTAACGCCGTAGGTAAAAGAACCACCTATTACGGATATAACCAGCATAATAAAGCCTTCTGGAGCATATCCTAGAATAAACTTATGCACCCCAAAGCCGCCAAAAATGATCCCACAGTAACCAGCTAGAAGTTGTTTGGTTGGATGACTAGGGTTAAGATTTGCCATATATTTATGTATTGCTCCTAGATAAGTGCGTATAAAATTAAAGTCTTGATTGTAATGAGAATAAGTAAAAATACATTTACTTTTTCCTCACTAAAAGCAGGTTCTAATATTAATGAACTGGTTTGCTTATACTCAGAGAAAACATCAGCAGAAATACAAGACAGTGGAGATTGTCCTGTGATATCTGTCGTCAACTATCGGACTCCAGACTGCTTATAATTGTGATTATCTCAGCCAGGACGGTAGTTTTTACAGGTTCTTGAGTAAAAATAGTACCTATAATCGTTAACAACGTTCATACCACAACACTTTCTACAAGTCCATCAGTATTATTTCCGGACTTTTTTAGTATGGCTGCAACAATGACGAGGATACTCTGACTTTAATTGACAATATCTGTATCTAGCACACAAAGCTTATTCACTCAACGAGGAAACAATCTAGTCGTCACCTAAATTTGATTATTGCTTACCACTCCCGCAGATAAAAACGGGAGTTGAAGTTTTGTGATTTCTTCCACAAATTGCTTAGGGGAATAACCAAAATCTCCACACTAATTCAAGTTATTCAGATGATACTCAATGTTTACCTAGAAAAGTTGTAATCTATTTAACAGTGTTGCCGAAATTCGCTTTACGACTGGCATATTTGCATGAGTCTAACTACGTTTGTGCTGATGCAGCACAAGAATTATGTCGATCACCTTTATATATGCAGATGAAAACAAATATTTCTATTGTTTTCAACCGTGTTCATGCCGTTCTATTAATTACCACTACCTAAAAGAAATAGACTCAGTAACGTGCCACTGTTCCAGAGACTATGCAGAAGCATAGGAGCCAGTAGGTTGCGCGATCGCGTGTAAACTACTCCTAAGACAATCCCCAAGGCCGTCAATGGTAAAATTTCCGATAAACTCAAGTGAGCGATCGCAAACAATAAACCACTGGCAACAATTGCTCCCCATACAGGAAGATAACGAGTCAGGGAAGGCAATAAGAAGCCGCGAAATAAAAGTTCTTCAAAAAATGGAGCTGCGATCGCAGCTGTAGAGAAAAATATACCTAGTGCTACACCATCTTGGCTTTCTAGTGCTAGTTGCAACAAGGGATTACTACCACCTTGTCCTTGCCATAGCTGTTGATTGATCAATGACACCAGTACCACAATTGGTAAAGCAGCACAATAACCTCCTAGTCCCCACAAAAACCATTTATCCTGGAAACGAAAGCGGAACCAGAACTCTGGGAGTGGGAAGAAGCGTTTAATAGAAAAATACAACACTAAAAGCGCACCTGAAGCCACTAGTAGGTAACTAACCAAAACATAGACAGCCTGAAGTCTGACATCACCCGCAGGACGTGGAATCGGAATAATCGATAAGAACAGGGGAACAAAAATCTGTCCCATGAAGAAAAAACCTAGGATAAAAACCTGCAAAATTATTTCACCATTCCAAGGCGTTGACCAAGCTAGATCAGCATTTTGAGCTAATAAGGCAACTTTTCCCTTCAACAAGCGCTGAACACACAAGGAAATTAGTAGGACCATACCAACTAATGCTGCTAAGGTTGGGATCGTGCCAATCAGTGCTAATTTCAATACAGCCTGGTTAGCAGCCTCTTGTTGTACAGTTTGAACTGCTGATAGAGCTTCTTGTCGTTGCTGAAGTTTGTACAACTCAACCAAAGCAGTAGAGCGAAACCAGCCTTCTAAATTCTTTTGAATCAACTGCTGGGCATTGGGTAAAATTCGAGGAGGATCACTCCAAAGTCCCGTTAATACAGTAGCCGTTCCTGCAAATTCATTGCTATCAGCGTAGTTAGAAGTATTCAGTACTGAATTTATATCTGGTTTGTCTGTTTCTACTCGCTTTTGTAATTCGCTCCAAGTTTTCAGTGCTGTATCCGTCTGCCCTTGTTGTGCTTGTAAAATACCCAAACGCAAGTCTAACTCAGCCAGCAATTTTTGCAATTGTTTTAGGGACTGCTGCAATTTCTGCTGCTGTTGTCCACTAGAGGTATTTGTAACAGGAGGAGTTTCTGGTAAAGGCTTAGGAGGTACAGGAGGGGTTTGAGGTTGAGAGCGTAGTTGTGTAAGTTGGTTTTTAGCTTTGTCTAAATTAGCCTGAACTGAGTTACGCGCTTCTTGATACTGATTTGTAGCACTTTCCAGGGGTTGCTCACCAAGTATTGCTGCCCGAATTGCTGTTAAATTATCATCGCTGCTATTTTGAGGTTGCCAAGCTTGAGCTTGTAGAGCAATGTTGGTTTGGTAAAGTTCCAGACGACTTTGAAATTGAGGTTCTTGCCAACTATTAAATAAAGACGTAACCGACAACAGGATTGCTATCGGTGTCAGCACAAATATTAAAACCAACCGCTTGATGGTCATCTATCCCCCTTTAACTAGCCAATGGAGAACGCGTCCCCCTTGGGAATTATCGCAATAAAAAGCGTGAGGTGGATAAATATCGTCAACATTATCAAGCCTGCGATCGCATCTACTCTATATAGACTTTTAAATTACAATCCGCTCAATCCCTATCCCTTGACCTTAACTGAGGATTTATTAAGACTCAGACACATCATAATGATTAACGGCTTCGTCCTGCCATTAATGCATCACTGCTTTTTGGTATTTACCTCAAGTCCTTGCTCTATAGGGATTTGAAGAGACCAAGAAATGTATTTCCCAATTTCTTGGGAAAAGTGGTTGACAAAGCGGTGTGGGGTGGATATATTAGATAAGTGCCTGGAGGAGAGCGCCAGAAAGCGCAGTCCGAAAGGCAACCGAACCTTGAAAATATTATAGTTTGAAAGCGATTAT
>JBBSOP010000451.1:0-4559 GCA_038259655.1 Chroococcales cyanobacterium | reverse complement strand
TTTTTTTATTTTTAGAAAAAACAACCTCGGTTTGTACAGATTAATCCGGAGGATTGCGTTTAATCTTAGAACATTTAATTGGTAGATGCACCCTGATAAATAACTCCCCTGACTGGCTAACACTGGTTGGGGGATTTTTTTAGGGCAAACAGCAACTCCGTTGATAAAAACTCTATCCCGAAGATGCTGATTGCGCCTTTAACAAATCAATTATTGATAAACGTAACCCTGATAATTAACTCTCCTAGTCGGTTGCCACCACCGGGGGATTTTTTTGTGCTGAGTAAACAGCACTATTAATTGTGACAATTTTATCCGGAACATGCTGTCTAATCCTAGAACAAATTATTAGTAGATGCACCCTGATAACTAACTTCCCTGGTTGGCTGCCACCACTGGGGAATTTTTTTATTTTTAGAAAAAACAACCTCGGTTTGTACAGATTAATCCGGAGGATTGCGTTTAATCTTAGAACATTTAATTGGTAGATGCACCCTGATAATTAACTCCCCTGACTGGCTAACACTGGTTGGGGGATTTTTTTGGTAAATACTTTGCTTGTGTAGGTTGCCTACTTGGTAGTTGCTTAGGGAAATATTCTAGCGCAAGTCGAGAGCAATATTCTAGCCTAGATAATATACATTTTTATTAGTGTCACACTTTGCTGACACAAATTTGCTTTGAACTCTCGCAAGTATCCTCTTCACCGATAGGTTTTTTAGGTTACTCTTGGCGCTATGAAATTAGTTTAGGTGCTTTAACTCCTAGTATTGACCAAATCACTAATTATTTAATGATATTGGTTGTTTTGTGTTGTACCGAGTATTTGCCAGAGGCATTGCTCAGAAGCTTTTATAGGGTTTACACCTTATAAATATCGCAGTCCGCTAATCATATCATTGATTTTGGTTAATTTTCCATAGTCTATTCCTGATTAATTTTTATTTCCTGACCAACTAGAAAACTCCTGTAGGAATGATTTCTCCAAATTTTTGCTCAAGTTATTTATAGGACTTACGCACACTATTATGATTGGCTCCCAAGACCCATGCTAAAATATATCGCCTACATGCAACAGAGGCGCAGAACCAGATGAGTTTAGCTGTAATTAAGTTTTCTTCCGAAGAGTGCGGTATCTGCCACAAAATGTCTTTTTATGACCAAAAAGTGGCTGAAGAACTGGGCTTGCAATTTATTGATGTGAAAATGCAAGACACAGCTACCTACCGCAAATATCGTCAGGTGTTGCTGACACAATATCCCGATAAATCAGAGATGGGATGGCCTACTTATCTTATCTGTGATGCTCCAGAAGGAGAATTTCAGATTATTGGTGAAGTTAAAGGAGGTCATCCCAAAGGAGAATTTAGAAGCCGTCTCCAAGAGGTTCTAAATTCCACAGCTAGTCAGAACTAATTACATCAAAAGATTTGACTTCTAGGACAGGGCCAATCATGGCAGTTGTCATGATATCTTCACGCACCTGTCCTTTAACTTTTGCTTTTTGTCCGGCTTTAAGTAAATTTTTGTCAGCACCTTTGAGGATTTCGTAAGTAACGCCCTCATCTGAGACTAGCGCCCAAGCGCCCATGCCAAGTTCACGCCGTTCGATTGTACCTGTAATTGTGATGCTCATAATGTAAGTGGGGAGTAGTGTAGGGAAACAGGGGAAGCAGGGAGCAGGGAGCAGGGAGCAGGGAGAAAAGGAGAAAGAGATAATTTTTCTTCATCCCCCGACCGCTGAGCGTAGCCGAAGTGTGCACCCCGCGCCCTGCCCCAATTCCTCTTTTCAATGCCCCATGCCCTATTTTTTTAATGCTAAACGAGCTAGTCCATAACAAAGTAGGGCATTAGTAATTAGGAACAATTTAGCTAAGTAGCCGGTTCCTAAGCCCCAAACTGCTGGGTCATAGACTGCACTTACTGTCAAACACGCTGCAATACCTAAGGTTGAACCAATAGCGAACCACTTCCAACGAGGATGACCCAGGAGTAACAGTACTAAAGTAATGGGAATCAAAACACTGGCAAACACAGGATTAAAAGCATTAGTACCTTGTAAAGTGTTACCTAGTTCAGGAATGGAACTACCTAAAACTCGGAAAGGCCACTGGGGAAGGTCAAAGATATAAATTCCTTTGAGGAAGAATAACCCAGAACTGCCAGCAATTAAGCCACTGGCTAAAGACCAACTCCAAGTGAAGGGAAAGTAAACCCGTAAAAACCAAGCTAATAAGTAAGAACCCAATACCATTAAAACTTTAGGTAACAGTGCCACGACACCGCCATCAATCCAAAAGCCGGGGTTAATATAACCGTTATCACGTAACCAGCGGAAGAAATCTTGGAAACTGATTTGTCCTGTAATGGCAAGTTGAACGGCTGCTTCGGCATTCAGGTGTCCAGCACCGTAATAGTTCAAGCCATCGTCTTGAATAACTCGTGCTGACTGCTTGAGGACTTTTAAAACTTCATCTGGTTCTTTGATACCAGCCGCTTCAATCAAAGCTGCCACACCTGCAACGTGGGGTGCAGCCATGCTAGTACCCTGGAGTCCCAAAAATACTCCTTGGCCGTTTTCGTCAATGGTTTCTTGCAGAATCGAACCAGCTTCACTGCCACCAGGGGCAGAGATATCAACACCAGCACCAAAGTTAGAATAGGGTGCTTTTTCTCCGTCTGGGCCGACTGCTGAAACGCCAATAACATAGGGGTAACGTGCTGGGTAACTTGCCCCGTTAGCATTTTCGTTGCCGGCGGCAGCAATTATCGTAACGCCTTTTCTGTGGGCATACTCAATTGCTTGTTTCATCAACTGGCTTTCACCGCCACCACCCAAGCTCATATTAATCACATCTGCGCCATTATCAGCAGCAAATTTAATCGCTTCGGCAATATCGGCAACAGTACCACCGCCATAAGCACTAAGTACTTTTAACGGCATGAGATTAGCTTCGTAAGCAATTCCTGCTACGCCATAGTTATTATTAGTAGATTGGGCAATAGTGCCGGCAACATGAGTACCGTGTCCATTGTCATCGGTGGCTGTTTCGTGGTCATTTACGAAATCATAGCCTTTGACGAATTTCGTCTCTTGCAAGTCGCGCACTTTGGTAATACCTGTATCAATGACAGCAACCGTTACGCCGCTACCTTTAGTTTGACTCCATGCGCCTTCAATGCCGATTTTATGGAGGTTCCACTGTTTGCTGTAATATTGGTCATTAGGGCCAACTAATGAAGGATTTGCTTTCTCTTGATTGGGAGATTGCAAAATTGTTTTGAGTCCTACACCTTGACTTGGTTGGGGAATGATGGTGTAGATATAATTTGGCTCGATAAATTCCGTCTCTTTGGCGAATTGAGATTTTTTCAGTTCTTTGAGTCGCTGGCGATCGCCTTTGATAATATATACATTATCCGCTACTGAAAATTTATTGTCTAATTGAGGTGTAACGTTGTATTGTTGAGCGATCGCTTGTAAATCCCGCTTCACTGACTCTGTAGGAATATCTTCCCGAAAATCAAGCACAATTGTCTCAAAATCACCTTTAGCTGCCAGTCCCTGAAAATTCCAGAAACCAAACACGGCAGCTATTAACCCGATGACAAACAAGCACAATAATATAAGTCTTCTCATATCAATTCATCACCGCTTTTTGCCAGTTTGCTCACTACCATAACTTATCTCTGTCTATAGTTGATGTATTCTGCACTTTTAGTTACACAAGTTTCCCACAGCATTCAGGACTTTTTAAACAATGGAACGTGGTCTTTTATGGTTGCCTCTATTAGCAGCATTTTTTTGGTTGGCTTGGCAAGGCTCGAAGGAGTATCAAAAAATTGAAGCTTACCGCGCTTGGGCAGAACAATTTGAAAGAGCTAAATATGATATTTATGCTGTATTAGGTCAAAAAGATTACAATATTACCTGGGGTAAACCCACACCAAAAGGGCCAATTAAATTAGAAACTTTTTCTTTAGTTGATATCCAACAAATCAAACTTTTGATAGATGGCAACCCAGTAGAAATGGAAGCACCTCCAGAAAAAGGTCGGACTATTGAGTTAGAGTTTGTCTTTACTGAACCTGCTAATTCGGTACATGTTCCATTTACAGAAATTCCTTTAGCAGTCCAATGGGGTAAGTACTTGCAAAATGCATTGCTAAGTTTACAGTCAAAACAAGATCAATAGTTGATAGTCATTAGTATAATGAACCACATCTTTTTGATCTCACGCAGAGACGCAAAGGCGCAGAGAGAAATATAAATAAAAACTGTTGTAGTGAAAGAAAAAGGTGAGGTCTCTTTTTTAAGAGCATATCTTAGTTATGAAAATAATTATTCCTATTTTCGGTATTACTTTACTGCTTAATGCTTGTGTTCCCAGCGGCAATATGGGTTCGCAGGTGAATAATAGTGTTAAGCCTCAAGTAGAAAACTGTCCAAATGCTACAGTCGTGTGTTTATATGTGCCAAAAAAAAATGAAAATTTTTATTACAAATATAATTTTGATATACACAATAATGTAGGATATTAAGAAGTTATTAATTTTAA
>JBBSOP010000450.1:0-4569 GCA_038259655.1 Chroococcales cyanobacterium | reverse complement strand
GGCTAAACTCAGAGCGAGTGGGCATGGGGCATAGTAAAAAATTTATTTCTTATTAATTATTACCTAATCCCTAGCCCCTAGTCACCTTTATTTACCCATACCTAATTGTTGATCTTTTTGATAGACTTTACCTTCGGTTAATAGAGAAGGAGCAATCACAACTTCAACTTGCTGCATTTCTTTAATATTTTTAGCTCCTAATGTACCCATACTCGTTTTTAAGGCTCCTAACAGATTGTGAGTACCATCGTCTAACCCAGCAGGGCCGATGAGTATTTGCTCTAGGCTACCTGTGGTACTAACGCGAATCCGCGTCCCACGGGGCAGTACAGGGCTAGGAGTGGCCATTCCCCAATGATAACCTCGTCCTGGGGCTTCGGCGGCTCTAGCACAGGGAGAACCAATCATCACCCCGTCAGCACCACAGGCAATACACTTACAAATGTCGCCACCAGTGATTAAACCGCCATCAGCAATCACAGGAATATAATTACCAGTTTCTTGATAATAATCATCTCTGGCGGCAGCACAATCAGCGATCGCTGTTGCTTGTGGCACACCCACACCCAAAACCCCACGAGAAGTACAAGCCGCACCAGGGCCAATCCCCACTAATACCGCCGCAGCCCCAGCTTTTAACAAATTTAGAGTAACTTCGTAAGTGACGCAATTTCCCAAAATCACGGGGATAGGCATAGAACGGCAAAACTCTGCTAAATCCAATGGCACTATCGACTCTGGCGACAAGTGTGCAGTAGAAACTACTGTAGCTTGTACAAAAAATAAATCTGCCCCAGCTTTTGCCACCACCTCACCGTATTTACTTGCTCCGGCTGGAGTACAACTCACTGCTGCGATGCCGCCTTGTTGTTTAATTTCCTGAATACGTTTTTCAATTAATTCTGGCTTTATTGGTTCGGCATAGAGTTCTTGCATGAGGGAAACAAATTCATCTTTCCCTACAGAGGTAATTCGATCTAAAATCGGGTTTGGATCTGCATAACGAGTTTGGATACCCTCTAAATTAAGTACGCCTAATGCTCCTAACTGCGACAAACGTACAGCCATCCGCACATCTACTACGCCATCCATTGCACTTGCAATTATTGGGATTTCTCGTTCAATATTGCCTATACGCCACTTAGTATCTGCCAAACTCGGATCTAGTGTTCTGTTACCAGGGGCTAAAGCAATTTCATCAATTCCATAAGCTCTGCGAGCTGTTTTTCCCCGCCCAAGTTGAATTTCCACGCTTTAAATTTTCTCAAATCTATTTAAGCTAGGGTATCAAATTGTGAGGAGATTTGGAGCGATTTTTTTAAAAGTTACTGACAGGAAGTAGGTCTTAAGAAAGCCAGAAAGAAAAAATCCTCTAGCTAATGATGTCTAACGACAAGCCGCTTCTCTACGAGACGCTACGCAAACGCGTCTACGGATAATTTAGCGGTTTTCGTAATCTAATTCAGATGCTTTTGTTGAGAGCAAACCGGAACCCTTAAAAAGATTATACCCATCAAAATTATACATATTCATAAATTGATAAGTGTTTTTACGTGGTATTTTGTATATTTTAAGATTGACGACATTTAAATATTGTGAATGGAGAGGTGTTTTGATGATTCAAGTTAATTTTGATAATATGAACGATGCCGAGTTGAGACAGTATTTTTTAGCAAACCGCCAAGATCAGGCTGCTCTTCAAGCATATTTGGATAAATTCAATTAGCGTCCAAAATCAGTTATCGCCAGCCCAGGCGAGCCTGATTTTGACGAAAAAATTCAAGCAGCAATTCGACAGAAACCAGAAGCGTTGAGTAGTGGTCAGCCAACTAGTAACGCAGTGGCTCGGACGGAATAGAATTTTAAGGTTGAGCTTTCTGGCAGCCAGAATTGTTACCATAAGTTCAGATTAGATATTGAAGCCTTGATCCAATCTGAAACTTTAGAACTACTAGAATGGCATCGCCTTTGCCAGCATCTTTCCACATTTGCGGCAACTAAACTTGGGGCGATCGCAGCGTTGCATCTGAATATACCTGTATCTCAGATAGCAAGTGAGCAGTTGTTAGCACAAACCAAAGAAATCTATCAACTAGAAAGTCGCTTCACTACGGGACTTTCCTTTGAGGGCATTCAAGATATTGGAGATTCTTTAGAACGGTCAGAACTCCAAGGTATTTTGGCAGGAGATGAACTCTTAGCGATCGCTACCACTTTGGCAGGTACGAGAAATTTACGCCGGGTAATTGACAATCAAGAAGACTTACCAATACTGAAGGAGTTAGTCGCCGATTTACGAACTTATCCTGAACTAGAGCAAGAAATTCACCGTTGTATCGATGAGCGAGGCCAGGTAACTGATCGCGCTAGCCAAAAGCTAGGGGAAATTCGTATAGATTTGCGGAAAATACGGAGTCAAATCACCCAAAAACTGCAAAATATTTTACAGGCAAAGTCTGGAGCAGTCCAAGAGCAGCTCATTACCCAACGGAGCGATCGCTTTGTCATCCCTGTAAAAGCACCTCAAAAAGACGCGATCCCTGGCATTGTTCACGATACCTCTACTAGCGGTGCGACGCTCTACATAGAGCCTAATTCTGTCGTACCTCTGGGCAATCAGCTACGACAGACAATCAAAAAAGAGCAAATAGAAGAAGAAGCCATTCGCCGCGCTTTAACGGAGCAAATAGCAGCAGTTAAGCCAGATTTAGAAAGTTTGTTAGCAATTGTGACTACCTTGGATTTGGCCACCGCCAGAGCTAGATATAGTTTCTGGTTAGGAGCCAATCCGCCGCGATTTATTAACCGCGAAGCTAATGAACTCGTTACCTTGAGACAACTGCGTCATCCGTTGTTAGTGTGGCAGCAGCAGCACGAACAAGGGCAACCAGTAGTTCCTGTAGATTTGTTAATTAGTCCTCATATTCGGGTAGTGACGATTACTGGGCCAAATACTGGGGGTAAAACTGTCACTTTGAAAACTCTAGGATTGGCAGCATTGATGGCCAAGGTAGGTTTATTTGTTCCTGCCCGCGAACCAGTAGAAATGCCTTGGTTTGACCAAGTATTAGCCGATATTGGTGACGAACAATCTCTACAGCAGAGTTTATCGACATTTTCCGGTCACATCCGTCGGATTAGTCGAATTTTGAATGCAATCAGCAAAGATCAGGGAGACTCCAATATTTCTCTGGGAGAGGCTGCGCCCTCAGGCTACGCTCAGGACAGGCTCAGTACAAGTCACCAATCCCCAATACTTCGACTACGCTCAGTACAAGTACCCAATGCCCTAGTCTTACTCGATGAAGTAGGTGCAGGAACCGATCCCGTTGAAGGTAGTGCTTTGGCGATCGCCTTATTACAATATTTAGCTGATCATGCCCAGTTAACTATTGCCACTACTCACTTTGGAGAATTAAAAGCTCTAAAATATGAAGATCAGCGATTTGAAAATGCTTCTGTAGAATTTGACGAAAGTACTTTATCGCCCACTTACCGTTTGTTATGGGGTATACCCGGACGTTCTAATGCTTTGACCATTGCTAAGCGCTTAGGACTGAAACCAGAAGTAGTAGAACAAGCAAAAACCCAAGTAGGAGGCGCAACAGACGAAGTTAATCAAGTAATTGCTGGATTAGAAGCGCAACGTCGTAGCCAAGAGACAAAAGCTACCGAAGCCCAAAGTATTTTACAACAAGCGGAACGTTTATACAAAGAAGTATCCGCAAAAGCCGCAAATTTGCAAGAAAGAGAACGCGATCTGCGGGCTTCTCAAGAAGTAGCAATACAGCAAGCGATCGCCCAAGCCAAAGGTGAAATTGCCAAAGTAATTCGCCGTTTGCAGCAAGGTACACCTAAAGCCCAAGATGCCCAACAAGCAACTAATGCTTTAAATGAAATCGCCCAAAAATATCAGCCAGTAGCGCCAGCCAAGCCCAAAGTAGGGTTCATGCCCAAAGTAGGCGATCGCGTCCGTATTTCTCAATTTGGGCAAACAGCAGAAGTGTTAACTGCCCCCAATGCAGATGGTGAGTTAAGTGTGCGTTTTGGCATCATGAAAATGACGGTGAAGTTAGCAGATATTGAGTCTTTAGATGGTCAAAAAGCAGAACCAGTCGTTAAATCAAAACCAGCACCAGTAGCAGTAACTCCACCACCCCAACCTGTCCCAGCAATTCGCACCTCGCAAAATACCGTTGATTTGCGTGGTAAGCGGGTAGGTGATGCTGAATTTATTTTAGATAAAGCAATTTCAGAAGCTACAGGACCAATCTGGATTATTCACGGACACGGTACTGGGAAATTACGCCAAGGTGTTCACGCTTTTTTGCAACAGCATTCCAGAATTAGCCACTACGAAGCAGCAGAACAGACAGATGGTGGTAGTGGTGTCACAATTGCTCACATTAAATAAACGTGAGTTCGACGGCTCTAAAAAACCCCGCTTCCATTCCTCTCCCACCGTGGGCTATCCATTACCCGGATCTTTCTTAACATTTGCGAGAGTCTTGACTCAGGTTTTTATAACCCTTATTCGTTCGTTGTTCATTCTCAATAAAAACGCAGTTT
>JBBSOP010000449.1:0-4583 GCA_038259655.1 Chroococcales cyanobacterium | reverse complement strand
TTTTGGATCTATACTGACTAAAGTTACAGGTGAATGTTTTAAACATTCTATTAACAATTGCTCGTTATCTATAGAAGGTAAATATGGCTGGTTTGCTTGAGTTGTAGACTTCACTAATAACTGACCCCGCCGCCACTGGAGAGTGCAATATGGAGAGCGATGATCTTGATCTTGTTGGGGCGCTGTATAGTAATTCTGTAGAGGGCGAATTATGGAAATTGTCATATTTCTTGAGATTTATACAATAGTAAATTGCTGAGTTGATATCAAAGGCTACTAATGCCAAAGACTCCGTTACAAATCCTGTTTGGTTTCCAAAGATATTTTGTCAATTTACTGAAGTGGCAAGTATACATTTTGGGATTTTTTTTGACTTGACAAAAATACTAAGTAGCCGTTACGAACTTGTTACGCCAGAACGAATGAAAATTATTTTTCTCTTTGTATCTTGGTGTCTCTGTGGTTCAAGAGTTTTCACCACTAAGGCACAAAGACACAAAATTTTTTCAAGTCCGATGGGTAGCAATCAACCTCTATGGAAAACTTGTGGGGAGAACTGAATCTACTCTTGATGTTTAACTGTTTGGGAGGAGTTTCAATCTCTAGGATATAAGACTCTGTAGAAATGACTATATGCTTAAATGGATTCTTTATTTACTCTTTAAAGAGCCGTGGCTTTTACCAGCTAATTATAAAGGTCTCATAAACATACTTAATTATAAATGATGATAGCACGATTATTTTTAACCTTAAAAAAGTTTAATTATAACAATTCAATTTAATAGATTTTACTCTGAAATAATCTTGTTAAAATTAAACGCAACTATGTATTTTATCTAACTAAAACTCCTAATTTTTAAATAGATTCTCTCTCTATAGGTTGTTACTAATAAATTCCCGGATAAAATATATGTGCGATCGCACCTGTTAAAATGCGATCGCACAATCCAAATAGAGAGTCTGATGGTAAAAATCTATCTACTTTTCCACCGCTTGTTGTAGGGCAAGTTGATATTGCTTCTGAGGATATTGTACATAAGCACTATTAGAGTTTGAGACTCCGTTAGCCACGACCCCAATTAAATTTAACTTGCTGAGCATAGCCGTCGCTTGAGCAAGCTGGGTGCGAGTTACTATGCCAATGCTGGCAACCATAATTACACTCCGACAAGATGAAGCTGTGAGCATGGCATCTACTAAACCTAGAACAGGAGAAGCATCGATGAGTACTAAATCATAATTCTCTTCAAATGTTGCCATCAATTGCATCATGCGCGGAGAACTCAAAAGATTTGCTGGGTCAGCAGGTTTAGGCCCGGCAGTCAAAATATCAATGTAGGCTGAACCGTAAGATTGAATCCCAACTTGATTAGGGAGAGTGATGTCACTTGCCAAAAGAGTTGAAAGCCCTTGCTCGTTAGGCAGATTTAGCTGTTCGTGTAGACTCGGATCTCGTAAATTGGCATCAATCAATAGTACCCGTTTGTGTAAACGCGCCGCACTCATCGCTAAACCCAATGCCAAAGCTGACTTACCATCATCGGTTAAAGCCGAGGTAATCATCAAAGATTTTAAGCTAGTAACAGAATTGAGCAACTCAATATTTTTGTAAATCAGATCTAGCGATTCCCAACGCGGTGGCGATTGCAATACCTCAACTGTCCAGGGAGCTAGCACTTCTGGCTTACCGAAAGGCAACTGAATAACTGAGTCTTTGGTTTTAGCAGGTGGTAGCTTAGGAGTTGTTCCTAACAAAGGTAAGGTAATCTGCTTCTCTAATTCAGCAGTAGTATGGACGGAATCATCAGATGCTTCCCGAATGAAAGCAGCAACGCCTCCCAACATTAACCCAACCACTGCCCCCAATAAGAGGTTCTGTTGCAGATTCGGCCCCATCTTTGCGCCTTTTTGAGGTTCTTCTACAACTTCCCAGTTAAATCCACCTTTTGCCAGTTCTTGGCGCAATTGCTGCTCTGCTCTCAACAGTTGCTCTAACCGTTCACGGCTAAATTGCAACTGGGGCATGATGCGGTTGTAGTAAGCTAACAGAGGCGGAAAACGTTTGATTTCAGAACGTAGCTGATTTTCTTTCTGGGCTAAAGTTTGATCGCGCGCACCTAAAGCAACTATGGTTGTTTGGGTCTCCACCAATTGACCAGCAAGATTCAGGTCGATTTCGCCAAACTGTCCTTGTTCTAAAAGAGGTATTTTAGAAGAGAATACACCAGCAGACTGAATACCTAAAGTCCTACCTACCTCTTGTTGCAATAACTCCTTCTGACTTTGGAGTTGTTCTCTGAGCTTTTCTACACTCGGAGTTGCATCAGTGAAACGTAAACGTTCTTGAGCTAGTGCCAATTCTGTTTTTTGAATTTCGTTTAGTAAGCCTTGGTAACGAGTCGATTGACTCAGACGAGAAGCAACCAGAGCATTTTTTGGAGAACGGTTAAGTTGTTCTTGCAAAGACTTCTGCCGTGCTAAAGCTTCTTCATATAGAGAACGAGTAGTACGGCGCTCCTGCTCAATATTATTTAAAGCATCCTCAAGGGCTTTGGCTTGTGAGACTGGATCGATTAAATTTTGGTTTCTGCGGAACCGTTGGAGGTTAGTCTCAGAGGCATTAACTTCCTCACTAGCCTTACTTAACTGTTCTCTAATTACTTGCAGACCTTTTTGTAAACGCGAATCTTGCTGCTGCTTGTTGTAGTCTACATAAACTTGGCGAATGGCAGCCAGAACTTTTTGAGTCTTCTCTGGATCTTGATCGGTATAGTCTACTTGGAAAATTTTCGTGGCGACATCATCTTGTTTTGTTCTTAATTGATTTAAGACCAAAGTGTTTTTAATATCAGCCACAGTCATATCGGGATAGTCAGACTTAATTAAATCAACAGCCTTTTGAATCAGTCCCGAACTCTGCATGAGGTTAAGTTGGGTTGCAGTGTCTATTTGAATATCAGGCTCTGTAAACTGATTTTCTAAACCAGCTCCTTCTTTTTTGCCTTGGTAGTTAGGTTCTACTAGCAACTGCATTGAGCTTCTGTAGGTAGGTTTAGTTCTAGCAGTCACAAAACCTGCGATCGCAATTGAAAAAATAAATGCTGCTAAAAACCAAGGAAATCTCCGCACCAATACCGAAAACATTTGCCCGTAGCTTGGCTCTGGATCAGAAACAGGATTTATATGAGGATTTAGACTAGTTTGAACCACGTTTATTATCCTTAAATTGATTAATTGACACTACAAGGTTGATTAATAATTCGTTCAACCCGATTAAAAAAAACTGGTTCCGAAAAATTGTTTACTGCATGATTACGAATATTTTCATAATTCCAATTGATTTGTCCGGACTGTAGTAATGCAGCTTGCAAAGATTCGGGTGTTTGTCTTTTAAAAAAGACACCTGTCTGACCGTGTATTTGAGTATCTAATACTCCACCTGCTCCGTAAGCAATGACTGGTGTACCGCTAGCATTTGCTTCCACTGGCACTAATCCATAGTCTTCTAAAGCCGCGACAATGATAGATTTGGCTTTGGAAAACAAGTCTTTGCGCTGGCGATCGCTTACATGTCCTAAGAACTCAACATTATTTAATGCTTTAGATTTTAATCGTTCTTTTTCTGGCCCGTCACCTGATATTAATAATCGCCAACCCAACCAATTAAAAGCCTCAACTATAATATCAAGACGCTTATAACTAATCATTCTGGCCGAGGCCAGATAATATTCATCTTTTTGATCTGAAAAAACAAAGTTACTGGTATCAATTGGATAATTAATTACAATTGCTTGTTTACCATAAACACTTTGAATCCGACGAGCCACAACACTGGAATTAGCAATATAAAGATCAGGTTCCTGAGCATATTTCAGGTCTACGTTTCTCATCATCTGAAAAACGTGTTCGATTAAAGGAGCAAAATATCTATAGTCTCCGTACTCTCTTAAATAAGTTTCTGTATCCCACAAAAAACGAGTCACATTATGGCAAAAGCAAATATGTCTTGCATTTTGGCGTTTGCGGACTGCTTTGGCGAAGCTGGTGCTACTACTAATAATCAAATCGTAGTCTTGCAAATCGAGCGCCCGAAATGCAGGAAAATAAAAGGGAGCCATCAATCTAAAATACTTCACTGCACCGGGAATTTTTTGCAAGTAAGTTGTTTTGACTATACGCTCACCCATCTCAATAGTTTTTTGCGGATCATATAAAGAAGTGAAAACATCCGCTTGGGGGTAACGCTTACAAAGCAATTCAAATACGCGCTCTGCTCCACCGCGCTGGGTTAAGTAATCATGGACTAGAGCAATTTTCATAAGCTTAAACCACAGTTTATCTAAATTTTGTGTGAACACTTCCCAGCAAGTTGCAATCAACAACTTTAGTGTTCAGTTAAGAATTACTTGCCCAAAATAATTCTGATTAACATGACTTCAATGAACCTCTCCCCAACCCCTCTCCGACGCGGAGCTACGGTGTACACACAAGTCTTAAAATTCTCCCTAGTACTTGGTTTGGTCATCTAGCTTTAGGTTGTGCGATCGCTCCAGAAGCCTGTCATTACGTAAAGCCTACGGCAT
>JBBSOP010000448.1:0-4588 GCA_038259655.1 Chroococcales cyanobacterium | reverse complement strand
TTCGACAATAGCTTGGTTAAAAGGTTGACCGATTTCGGCTAACAGTTGCGCGGTTTGAATGGCAGTACCACTGGGAGCATCAGCTTTTTGATTGTGGTGCAGTTCGATAATTTCTACATGATCAAAATATTGGGAAGCCGCGATCGCTGCTTGTTGCAACAGCACCATTCCTATGGAAAAATTAGGAATAATTAGACAACCAGTGCTAGCTTTTTCGGCGAAGTCTGCCAAATTTTGAATTTGTTCTGGACTTAAACCCGTTGTGCCAACTACAGGACGAATACCATAGGCGATCGCACTACGAACATGATCATAAACTGAATCAGGATGGGTAAAGTCTACAATCACCCCTGGAGGAAGTTTTCTTTCGCCAGCTACATACCCCAGCATTGGTTCCAACTGATTAGTAATCGGAACTTCTAGAGGTTCGCTTAAACCCGCTAATTCTCCAGCGTCTTGACCTTGATGTTCGGGACTGGTGTCAATTGCACCCATGAGGGTTAAATCTGGCGCTTGCGTCACCGCTTTAATGACTTCGCGCCCCATTTTGCCAGCAGCACCATTGATAATAACTGGGATCGGCATTTGATTAGTCATAAATCAAGAAATACCTTTTGAGTCAATATAAAGAACTTATAAAATTAAACAACAAAAGTGATAGCGTGTGTATAAATTAAGAGACTAGGAATTACGCAATAACTTTCTAAAACTCTTATTTCTCCGTATCGCGCCAGTTGCTACAAGTCGGGGAACCCGCCCAACACACTGGCTTTTCAGCGTCCTCTGCGGTTGGATTTTCCATTAACTGTGCCTAACTTTTGGAAACTAATAATCGTTATATCCTTGTGGAAAAGTAATTCTCACAAAATAAGTTAAAAATTAATATGTTTGCTCAATTTCGCCGTTTTTTAAGTCAATTTTTTAACAGATCAAATACAATCAATAATGAACCTCTAAATAAAGTTAGTCTGATTGTTATTATTCTGATTGATATTTTTATTCTCATCAATGTTTTTACAGGCTTAGATGATATTAGTAGATGGTATCTTAGTCCTTCACAGGCTTACCCCTGTTATTTTGAGTGGCAAAACTATCAAACACAAAATAATCCAGATAAAGACTATAATGTTATCGAGATTTCATTAACATCCAATTATAATCAACCTAGCCAAAAAAACTTTTATCAACAAGTAGAAAAAGAACATTTAGGCAAGGTTTCTCCAACTTGTCTGAAGTATGTAGAATATAAAGATAAAATCAATAATTCTCAAAATCAGCAAAAGATAAAAATTATTAATCAAAAACAAGAAAAAATTTATGCGCTTAAACAAGCTAATATCAGTATTCGTCAGCGATATGACTCTACACTTTTAGAAAAGATTGCAGGTCAACCTCGTGATCAATCAATTAATCAAGTCAGTGCTGAAAAAGCAAAACTCGAATTAGAGCGAAATAATCAAAATATTTCTACACTTGAAAAAGAAATTAAGAACCTTAAAAACGAACTGATATTTCAACCAGAAAGTTCTAGTTTCATAGCCTTTCTTAAAGATAATGAGCAATTTACTATAATTAAAAAAGGTTATCAACAGGCATCATTTTGGTATCCCAGTATTCAACTTGCTTTTCAATCTATTTTTCTGCTCCCGCTGATTTTGATAGCTTTATTAGTTCATAAGTTAGCCCAAAGAAAAAGATATGGACTAATTACACTAATTAGCTGGCATTTGCTGGTCATCTTTTTTATCCCGTTAATTCTGAAAGTTTTTGAATTTCTGCAAATCGGCGTATTATTTGAATTTGTTTTTAATATAATTAGCATCCTTTTTGGCAGGTTGCTTTTCCTGGTTAGTTATATTTATATCTTGCTAGTTCCATTGATAGGTTTTGGAATTATCAAGTTTTTTCAAACAGTTGTTTTTAATCCTCAAGTTCAGGCAATCAGCAGAGTTCAAAAATCATCCTGTATTCAGTGTGCTAAAAAAATTCGGCACAATGATATTTACTGTCCTTATTGCGGTTGTGACCAATACGTTGAATGCCAACAATGTCATGAATTGACTTACAAAAAATTATCGCATTGTAAACATTGTGGACATTTACAAGATTCTCATAATTTATAATTTCGAGGCTTAGCTCCCCGACTTCGTTGAAAAGTCGGAGATCTTGTTGACTAAGAAAGTCTTTGAATTTCTGCTTGAAGATTAACTCTGGCAGATTGTTCTGCAACCTCAAACATCAGAGGCGTAAAATATATATGCTGTCTTTGTAAAAATTGTTCTAAAACTTGTTTACGACCGATAATATAATCAATTTCTGCCACCCAAGCATATTCTTGGCGAATAGCATTAGCGTACTTTTGATAATCAACTGGTTGAGCAGCCAAAATTGCCAAATCTGCATCTAATAAAATGTGGCTATCAATATCATCCGCAGTCGCTTTGTGATCTTTGGTGTTTAGAATAAGACGGTTAACAGTCGTTATATAACTAATGTTAATTTCCCAACTATTCATTAACTTACAAGCATATTCGGCACTTTTTTCTTCATTATCTAAAGCTTTAGTGTCATAAATAACATCATGAAACCAAGCTGCAAGTTGTACAGCAGGTAAGTTTTGTGCATTAGCTTGCAAAGTCTGAATTTTATTTAAGACGTAATATATATGTTGGAGTGTATGGTAATAACGATCAGCAGTGGAATATGCTTCAACTAATTGGACAAACGCTGATTCAACTTTTAATTGTTCAACCCCAAAATTTTGCAGTGTGTGCTGCCAGTGATTAAATAAGATATTGGTAAGCTTCACTTCATTAATCACAAGATCCTCGACTTCTTAAAGAAGTCGAGGATCTGAGCCTCTAGAATACTTTTACTAGGCAAACTCAGCAGCGATCGCATCTGTCTTAGCTGCCATAATAAAATCATTGCGATGCAATCCTTTAATTGCGTGTGTCCACCAAGTAACTGTAACTTTGCCCCATTCGGTTAGCAAGGCTGGGTGATGTCCTTGTTTTTCAGCTTCTTCACCTACTTTTTGAGTGAAAGCTAGTGCTGTCTGAAAGTCGGGGAATTTGTAAACGTGCTGTAAACGTGCTTCTTCACTCTCATTAATCATCTTCCAATCAGGAATCTGAGGCTGAAGTTCAGCAATTTCTGCCTCAGTTATCGGCGGCGCATTACCACTACAAGGAACGCAAGTTTGTGGTAGCAAAGTTTCCATTATTCTTACTCCTTTATGATTTCAATTGGTATTTTCACGACGCTGTATTAGTTACAGCGTCAGACTTATAGCTTAGTCAATCGAAATTGACTGAGGGCCAGTACCCTTGCCATTATGTAATTCAGTATTAAGGCTGGAATAAGTGTAAGAACCAGTCTGCTGATCTAGCCAGCTTTTAACAGGATCATCCGCCAAGTTGAGTCTAAGTACACCAGACACAAAACCGCCCAAAAATGAAACTGGGTGCTGGGTAAATTGTTTAAATATTGGTGACAATTCAGTAATAAACATTGTGTGAGTCTCCTAATTGCGGTGAAAAATTATCACTTCTTAATTGATCGTAACTTGGAAATGGGGCATAGGGCATAGGGAAGAAAAGGCAGAGGGGCAGGGTGCGGGGTGCAAGGGGGATGAAGAATGTCTTGAATTTGTTCATAATCTTTCTTTCTCCTTGTCTCCCTGCTCCCTGCTCCCCTGCTTCTTTTTTTACGACATCGGTTGCTGATCTGGAAACATACACTTATCAGAGTCACAACCACTAGGGCCAGCCTCACTCAACTCACCTAAATCATAGCGGCTGAGAACTGCACAAAAATCATCTGTTTTCCGTCGTGCTTTGACTTCTTCAGTCAAAAGCTCGTAGGTTGTTTTATCTATCGGCTCAAATGGCAAACGCGGGAATGATTGCAAATCGTCAAAACGGGCTAAAAGAGCTGCTGAGATATATCCCTCATCATTCTTAATCGCTTCGTAGATACGTTCTCCTAAAGATTCGATTTCATCAGAACGCAGTTCCAAAGTAGCAGATGTGTTGTGTGTTACATAGTGTTGCTGAACTTGGAGAACAAAATCGAATTGAGCTAAAGCAGAAAACTGAGAAACATCAATTTGATCTGCTCCTGGTACATCAGCCCAAGGCACAGCAACGGGAATTTCTACTAGCCATTCGCTGACACGAGAATCAAAGGGGTCGTTTAACAAATTTCCTTGTTCATCTTTATCAGATTGAGAAGGGATAACATTGTAACCGTAGTCAATACAGGCTAAAGCTACTGGGTCATTTTTGCCAAAAGTGATCCGCCGAATAAATCTTTGTGCCTTGGGGGGATGCCATCCAGAACTCGCACCAGTTAATAAAGCTTTAGTACCACTAGGCTGGACTGTAGTGCAGCGATTGGGGCGTTTGAGATTATGGCGATCGCAATACTCCCACACAACTCGATGTACAGTATCTTTCCAGAAGCTGAGATATTTCGCTTCTTCCTGCTTAAATTTTAATCCCTGAGCAGTAGCGGGTCTGCCTTCCTCCCACCAATGTAGCCAATCAACACCAAACGCATGGACAAAGAAATCAAATAAACCTGT
>JBBSOP010000447.1:0-4599 GCA_038259655.1 Chroococcales cyanobacterium | reverse complement strand
TTTTTGGCAAACATCTAAGCTTAATACCGGAAAACCATGAACACAACTTGGCCAGGAATAACCCAGTTGATAGACATTGGTTTATCGATGAGGGTGCAGCAATTTTTGGCACAATCGCCAAGTATGCAATTTGATCAGTCAAGAGCAAATCAAGGAATCGATTATCTGCAAGGAACCATCCAACAAATAATTTTGTTTATGCCCCGTTTATTAGGGGCTGTAGCAATTTTATTAATTGGTTGGTTAATAGCAGCGATCGCCGCAGCAGTCACACGGGGTATCTTAAATCGTACTAACATAGATAATCGGATTGCCGCTGGAATCACAGGGCGCGGCAGCAATGGGGAACTTCCCCAGGTGGAGAAATTAATCTCCGGTTTAGTGTTTTGGAGTGTTATCTTGTTGACGGTTGTAGCCGTTTTACAGACACTAAACCTAGAAGCAGCCTCTCGACCCCTCAATAATTTTCTCGATCAACTTGGTGACTTCCTACCCAGGTTTGTAGGTGCAGCAATTTGGTTGGGAGTCGCTTGGTTAGTAGCAACTATCGTCAAGCTGCTTACTGTCAGCAGTCTACACGCATTGAGACTAGATGAGCGTCTCCATCAAGAAACACAAGACAATCCCCCTAACCCGAATCAGTTGTCTTTGAGCGAGACGATTGGTAGCGCTTTGTATTGGTTCATCTTTTTACTGTTTCTGAGTCCAATTTTAGATACTTTAGGACTACAACAGGCACTGCTACCAGTACAAGTTCTTATTACCCAGATTCTCTCAATTCTGCCCAATATTATAGCGGCAACGCTAATTGCGACAGTCGGCTGGTTTCTTGCTACTGTGGTGCGACGGATTGTCACTAATTTATTAGCGACAACTGGAATCGACCATTTAGGAAGTCGCTTTGGACTTTCCTCATCTGCTGGGGTGCAATCTTTATCGAATATTATAGGCACAATCGTCTATATTTTGATTTTGATTCCGATCGCGATCGCTGCCCTTAATGCCTTGAAAATTGAGGCAATTTCAGTGCCTGCGATCTCCATGTTGCAGCAAATTCTCAACGCCCTACCAGCTATCTTTACAGCTATAGCGATTTTAATCGTTGCCTATTTTTTAGGTAGGTTTGTGGCAGAGCTAGTGACTAGTATCCTCACTAGTATGGGTTTCAACAACATCTTCTCTATTTTGGGTCTGCCAACACCCACTAGACGAATTGTCATTCCCGCAGAACCAACACCATCTACGCCAACAAGCCGTACTCCGTCAGAAATTGCTGGCATTATTGTTTTAGTCGGTATCATGCTGTTTGCAGCCTTAGCTGCGGTTGATATCCTGAATATTCCAGCCTTAACAACTTTGGTAGCTGGCATTCTGATCATTCTGGGACGAATTTTAGCAGGATTGATAGTTTTTGCCATTGGTTTGTTCTTGGCAAATCTCGCCTTTAATCTGATCACCAGTTCTGGTAATCCCCAAGCCAGAATTTTAGGTCAAGTAGCAAGGGTTGCAATTATTGCCTTAGTCTCAGCAATGGCATTGCAACAAATTGGCGTGGCTAGTGATATTGTGAATTTAGCTTTTGGACTTTTACTAGGTGCGATCGCTGTTGCTATTGCCCTAGCTTTTGGTCTAGGTGGACGCGATATTGCCCACGAGCAAGTCCGAGATTGGCTAAACTCCTTTAAAAGCAAAGGCTAAAATTTGATGTTTTGTGACGCATGTTGATCTGTCAATCTCAGCAAATGCAGTCGCAAACATTAGGAGTATATAAAACATCTCCAAATTTTTGCTTGAGAGGTTAAAAGTTAGAGCTTAGAGGCTCGGAGTTTGAGTGTAAAACTGGAAATATTTAGTTTTAATCTTGAAGTTCCGACTTCTAAGCTTGATCTGCAAATATGAGTTTTAATCTGAAAATTTTAAGTCTACAATTAATAAAAGCGCTTGTGGAATAACATATTTATGCTGCAAGGACAAAAAAAGATTATTTTACCAAGTAGCACTGAACTGCCTTGTTCTGATGATATTCCTGTGGATAACGAAGACCAAAACTTTATTCCGAACTTTTTACTATTTTTACTTGAATTTATTTGGGCAAGTCGGAATAACTGGTTTTTTGGCGTGGATATGGGCGTATACCATACTAAAGGAGTTAGTCCTAGAGTTCCTGTTGTTCCCGATGGATTTTTATCTTTGGAAGTCCCTCGCAGGCGAAATAATACTTCCAGATCAAGTTATGTAGTTTGGGAAGAAAATGATATTTCTCCAATCCTTGTTTTGGAAATCGTCTCTCAAACTTATGGAGGAGAATATGATTCTAAAATAGAAATTTATACCAAGCTAGGGGTATTGTACTATATAGTTTACAACCCAAATTTCTGGAAACGTGACCAACACCAACCTTTTGAAGTTTACCGTTTAGTTGATGCAAAATACCAACTCCAAATTGGTGAACCCTTATGGATGCCAGAAGTGGGTTTAGGAGTTGGAAGATATATTACACAAGCTAGTGGTCTTCAGCGAGAAGTGCTGTATTGGTACAATCAAGCAGCAGTTAGATATCAAACCTCTGAAGAATTGCTAGAAAGTTATCGAAATCGCTTTGGTGATTTAAATCAGTAATTCACAATCCCAACTCTTCTGGAAAACCCAGCATAATATTAAGGTTTTGGACTGCGGCTCCTGATGCGCCTTTGCCCAAGTTGTCAAGGCGAGCAACTAATAGTGCTTCTTTGGTTGTATCATTGGCGAAGACAAAAACTTGAACAATATTAGTATTATTTACAGCGATCGCATCAAAAAAAGTTCCATCTCGCAACAAACTAGCATCTTGAAAAGGAGCTACCTGCACAAATTTTTCACCTTGAAAGTAGTCAGCGATCGCATCATAAATCACTGCACCTGATGGTGGATGATCCAAAGTCCACAATGGCAAAGGCACTTGTACCACCATTCCCTGCTCAAAGTCTCCCACTGCTGGTACAAACAGCGGTGGTGATGCTAACCCAGAATACTTTTGCATTTCTTTGACGTGCTTATGCCCAAACTGCAAACCATAAATGCCATAAGGGTAAAGTGATGTTTCTGTGGTTTGCTCTTGGTGGAAGGTATTGTACTTTTGAATGAGATTCTTGCCACCACCAGAGTAGCCCGATATTGCATTCACCGTTATGGGAAAGTTTTCAGGAATAATGCCCTTAGCTATTAAAGGACGCACACAAGCCAAAAATCCAGTAGGATAACAGCCCGGATTGCTGACAAACTGAGCGTTAGCGATTTGCTCTCGCTGTCCCGGATTGATCTCAGGAAAGCCATATACCCAACCTTCGTCTGTGCGATGAGCAGTACTTGCATCAAGGATTTTAACTGTAGGATTAGTAACAAAACTGACAGCTTCGCGCGCCCCATCATCAGGTAGGCAGAGAATAGCAACATCAACAGCATTGATCAATTTCGCTCGCTCATTTGCATCCTTACGCTGAGATGAGTCAATACTAACTAACTCGATGTCATCACGTTGGTTGAGACGTGAGTAAATCTGTAAACCTGTGGTTCCTGCTTCTCCATCAATGAAAATTTTAGGTTTAGTCATTTTTGCTTAAGATATGCTAGCTAGCGGATATAGTGGACTTAAATAAATCTCTTGCACTAAATGTTTGTTGGAAAACAAGAATTTTATTAAGCCTCACGCATTCGGCGAAGCCATTCTCGTTTGCATAGCGTCTCCATCAGGAAAAAAGTAGGCGTTAAGAGTTATAGAAAATTCAACTGTTTAGTAAGCATAATCTGATTCATGCAAGAGGTCTAATGGTTATCTTAGTAATGGTATGTCTGCAAACTCTGGCTTTGGATTTTCAAGAAAAATGTTGCGTGTTTATCATCTTTTACTTGGTGCTATTTTACTGGTTGTTATGCCATTGGGAGCAAAATTTGTTCTTCCTCAGTTTTCTACAAAAGTAGAAAAATCTAATCCTGTAGTCAAGACGACTGTAGGCAATTCCCCTCAAACAACTCCTGCAATTACTCCTACTCCGGTAGAAGAAAATATTTGGAAAAAAATATTGGGTAAAACTTTAGCCCCAAATGGCTGGCAAGTTGCTCCTTGTCAGGGAAATGCCCCCCTACTATGTGTGTCTTCTCAAGGAGAAATTCTCGGTACTGTCGAAGTCGGAGTTTATCCGGTAAACAATAATCCCGATTTCCAAAAGAATTTAATCGCAAGTGGGATTCCACTTGGCTCTAAGATAGACTACCAAAGCCCCAAATACCAAAACCAAGTATTAACAGCACTCAAAAATTGGGTTGCAGACTTAGATACGACTTTGGCAAAAGATCGTCAAAGTAGCTATGGTAACAAAATTGTGTTCTCAGCCTACCCACCACAAGAACTACAAATTGGTAAGCTTCAAGGACTACGCTATGGATTTATAGGCCTCAAACAAGAAGGTGGAGTTCAAGAACAACATATAGGTCATGTAGCTTTTGATGGTAAAGCACTTTATGTAATTAATACAGCTTTTGACCCTGGCTCTGTAACTGGTAAGTTTGAGAAGCTGGAAAATCTGGCAATTTTTCAACCTTATTTAGATGCGATCGCTGCAA
>JBBSOP010000446.1:0-4605 GCA_038259655.1 Chroococcales cyanobacterium | reverse complement strand
TACATCGATCGCATTAAACAATTAAATATAGATCACGTTACAATCACCCTTAACACCACAGACCCAGAAATCGGCGCACAGATTTATTCTTGGGTTCACTACAAGCGTAAACGTTATAGAGGTGTTGAAGGAGCTAAAATTCTGCTCGAAAAGCAGATGGAAGGATTGCAAGCCCTGAGAGAAGCTGACATCTTGTGCAAAGTCAACTCCGTGATGATTCCAGGAGTTAACGACGAAAACTTGATTGAAGTCAACAAAATGATTCGTGAGCAAGGTGCATTCTTGCACAACATCATGCCGTTGATTTCTGCACCAGAACACGGCACACACTTCGGCTTAACAGGTCAGCGCGGCCCTTCACAAAAAGAACTGAAAGCAGTTCAAGATAACTGCTCCGGTAATATGAAAATGATGCGCCATTGCCGTCAATGCCGAGCCGATGCCGTCGGATTATTAGGAGAAGACCGCAGCCAGGAATTTACCAAAGATAAATTCATGGAAATGGACGCAGAATACGACCTCGAAAAACGCGTTCTTGTTCACGAAGGCATCGAGAAATTTAAAGAAGAACTAGAAGCAGCCAAACAAAAAGCATTCGCTGGCAAGAAATTTGCCCAGAATCCCAAAATCTTAGTTGCAGTAGCAACCAAAGGTGGCGGATTAGTTAACCAACACTTCGGTCATGCGAAGGAATTTCAAATTTACGAAGTGGATGGAAACGAAGTTCGTTTCGTTAGTCACCGTAAGATAGATCAATATTGTCAAGGTGGATACGGAGAAGAAGCCACTTTCGAGCATATTATGAAAGCGATCGCAGATTGCAAAGCAGTGTTAGTTTCCAAGATTGGTAACTCTCCCCAAGAAAAATTGCAAGAAGCTGGCATACAGGCTATTGAAGCTTACGACGTGATTGAAAAGGTTGCTTTAGAATTTTACGATCAATATGTAGAAGTATTAGGGAATAAAGAATAGGGCTAAGAAAAGCAGGGGAAGCAGGGGAGAAGAAGAGTTTTTCCCCTCTGCCCCTCCGCACCTCTGCCCCTCTGCCTCTTCTTCCCCATGCCCACTTGCCCTGAGCGTAGCCGTTCGCGCAGCGTCTCGCAGAGAAGGGATGCCCAAAAAAGGAGAATAATCATGGCTTACAAAATCACTAGCCAGTGTATTTCCTGCAATCTCTGTCTGTCTGTATGTCCCACTGGTGCAGTTAAAATTGTTGATGGTAATCACTGGATTGACCCCGAACTTTGCACAAACTGTGTTGGTAGCTTTTACACAGTGCCTCAATGTAAAACTGGTTGTCCCACCTGCAATGGTTGCGTCAAACAACAAGGCGATTATTGGGAAGACTGGTTTGCTAATTACAACCACTCTTTAGCGAAGTTAACCAACAAAAAAGATTACTGGGAACGTTGGTTTGACTATTATTCCCAGAAATTTTCCGAGCAATTGCAAAAGCGTCAGGGTGAAATCTTAGGAATATCAGGATGAGCGTCATTTATTTAGATAATAATGCTACCACTAAGGTAGATCCAGAAGTTATAGAAGTAATGTTGCCTTACTTGAGGGACTACTACGGCAATCCCTCTAGTATGCATACCTTTGGTGGACAACTTGGCAAAGCCGTGAAAACAGCACGGCAACAATTAGCAGCCCTTTTAGGAGCTGATGAGTCAGAAATTGTTTATACAAGTTGTGGTACAGAAGGAGATAACGCCGCCATTCGAGCCGCTTTGTTGGCGCAACCAGAAAAGCGACATATTATCACTACCCAAGTTGAACACCCAGCGGTACTGAATGTCTGCAAACAATTGGAAACCCAAGGTTACAGTGTCACCTATCTTTCGGTAGATAGTCAGGGACAGTTAGATCTCAATGAGCTCGAAGCTTCCTTGACAGGAAATACTGCCTTGGTGACAATTATGTATGCCAACAACGAAACCGGCACAGTTTTCCCCATTGAGCAGATTGGATTAAGAGTAAAAGAGTATGGCGCTTTGTTTCATGTCGATGCGGTGCAAGCAGTGGGCAAAATCCCTCTGAATATGAAAAATAGCACCGTGGATATGTTAACTTTGTCCGGTCACAAAATCCATGCAACCAAAGGTGTGGGTGCTTTGTATATCCGGCGTGGTGTGAGATTCCGTCCCTTGCTAATTGGCGGACACCAAGAACGCGGCCGTCGTGCAGGTACAGAGAATGTCCCAGGAATTATTGCTCTGGGCAAAGCGGCTGAACTAGAGATGTTACACTTAGAAGAGGCGACCAAAAGAGAAAGAAAGCTGCGCGATCGCCTAGAACAAACTCTAATCGCTACCATTCCCGACTGTGAAGTGAACGGTGATCCAACGCAGAGATTGCCGAACACCACCAACATTGGCTTTAAATATATCGAAGGTGAAGCTATTTTGCTTTCCTTGAACCATTACGGTATCTGTGCCTCATCTGGTTCTGCTTGCACTTCCGGCTCTTTGGAACCTTCCCACGTTTTACGGGCAATGGGCTTACCTTACACCACCTTGCACGGTTCCATTCGCTTCAGCCTGTGTCGCTACACTACAGACGCTGAAATTGATCAAGTAATCGCAGTCATGCCCAGTATTGTAGAACGTTTACGCGCCCTCTCACCCTTCAAAAATGATGATGCGGGATGGTTGCAAGAACAGTCATTGGTTATTAGTCAGTAGTCAGTAGTCAGTGGTCAGTGGCAAATGATTAGGACTTACGCAAGAACTCTCTGAAACCCTCTTAACTTCGTGTCCTTAGTGTCCTTTGTGGTAGCCTACGGCAAGCCGCTGGAGCGTCTACGTTTTTCCATAATTTTGCGTAAGTCCTGATGATAACTAACAACACTTCGACAAGCTCAGTGCATCGCTGACAACTAACAACTGACAACGCCCAACTAACAACTGACAAAGGACAAAAGTCATGTGGGACTACACAGATAAAGTATTAGAACTGTTTTACGATCCTAAGAATCAGGGAGAAATCCCAGAAACGGATGAATCGGGTGTTAAAGTTGCCACTGGAGAAATAGGTAGCATTGCTTGCGGTGATGCTTTGAGATTGCATCTAAAAGTTGAAATAGAATCTGATAAGATTTTAGATGCACGTTTTCAAACCTTTGGCTGTACCAGTGCGATCGCTTCTTCTAGTGCATTAACCGAGATGGTCAAGGGTTTAACTTTAGATGAAGCGCTGAAAGTCTCCAATAAAGAGATTGCAGACTACCTCGGCGGCTTGCCAGAAGCTAAGATGCATTGTTCTGTCATGGGACAAGAAGCTTTAGAAGCGGCAATTTATAATTACCGAGGCATACCTCTAGCTGCCCATGACGACGATGACGAAGGCGCGTTAGTTTGTAGCTGTTTTGGCATTAGCGAGTCTAAAATTCGTCGCATAGTTATCGAAAATCAGCTTACTGATGCTGAACAAGTAACAAATTATGTCAAAGCTGGTGGCGGATGCGGTTCCTGTCTGGCAAATATCGATGATATAATTAGAGCAGTAGAGAAAGAATCTGCTGCGCCTGCTCTCAACAATTATGGCGTAAAAACTACTAAAGATATTGCTAACTCTCAACAGCAATCACCAAGACCGTTAACCAACGTTCAAAAAATTGCCCTAATTCAAAAGGTTCTGGATGAAGAAGTCAGACCTGTATTGATCGCTGATGGTGGTGATGTGGAACTTTATGATATAGATGGCGATCATGTGAAGGTTATCCTTCAAGGTGCTTGTGGTTCTTGTTCTAGCAGTACAGCTACCCTAAAAATTGCGATTGAAGCTAGACTACAAGAAAGAGTCAGCAAGAACTTGATTGTTGAAGCTGTTGAGCCATAGCTTAAAGATTTACTCACAGCCCAAATACACCCTAATGTAAATCAGCCACAAATAGAAAGTAAGATTTGACCGCTAAAATTGTCTTCCCATCAATGCTTCATTCCTAATTACAACAGACAGTAAGCAATAGGTAAAGCTCCAAACATCTACTTGCGAACTTGATCATCCAACTCGCTTCAAAGGAACAGGATATGAGTACATTGTACGACAAACTTGGTGGACAACCAGCTCTTGAACAAATAGTAGATGAACTCCACAAACGCATTGCCACAGACAGCCTCCTCAACCCCATTTTTGCTGGTACAGATATGGCCAAGCAACGTAATCATTTAGTTGCTTTCTTATCTCAGATTTTTGAAGGACCAAAAGAATACGGTGGTCGTTCGATGGACAAAACCCATGCAGGGATGAACTTACAGCAACAACACTTTGATGCGATCGCCAAGCATTTAAGTGAAGCAATGGCTGTGCGTGGAGAGTCATCAGAAGACACCAGCGCTGCACTAGATCGCGTCTCCAATTTGAAGGGCGCTATCTTGAACAAATAGTAGGACTGACGCATTGATTATTGACAAATAGCTCCATTCTTAATTACGAATTACGAATTACGAATTACGAATTGATATTCAGTCAAGTCCTACTTACTTGTTTCAGCTTCTTGAAATTATGGCGTATTTGTAAAGTGTGTAATTCCTTTGTCATTTGCCAAAACAAATGACAAAGGGTAAATAAAAATTTAACCCAGAATAACTATGAGTCCAGTAT
>JBBSOP010000445.1:0-4616 GCA_038259655.1 Chroococcales cyanobacterium | reverse complement strand
CTTACTCTTAATGTAAAGAATTTCTCTAGCTTGAATTTCTATATCAATGGCTTGACCTTGAGCGCCTCCTAGTGGTTGGTGAATCATGATGCGGGAGTCTGGTAAAGACATCCGCTTACCCGCAGTTCCTGCTGTTAACAAGAATGCCCCCATGCTAGCGGCTAATCCAAAACATATAGTAACAACATCAGGACGGATTTGCTGAATTGTATCATAGATTGCCATGCCTGCGTAGACGGAGCCACCAGGAGAATTGATGTACAGTTGAATGTCTTTTTCTGAGTCTTCAGCGTCTAGAAATAACAACTGAGCAACAATTGAATTAGCAATAGTATCGTCTATGGGTGTTCCCAAAAAGATTATTCGCTCTCGCAGTAGGCGCGAGTAGATGTCAAAAGCTCTTTCTCCCATACCGGATTGTTCTACCACCATCGGGACGATGTTGCTAGGACTGCTGAGGTGAGAGTAGATTTCTACTCGACTGGAACTGCTAATGGGGTAGTTTCCCGACTGCGATGTAACCATAAAAGCACATTTGAGAATAAATGAGGACAGAGTTGACAGCAGCGAGAGCCGCCTTTTTCACGAATGCGATTTCTATTTGAAGTATGTGTTAACCATTATGCCTTATCCATATTCTTATCGTGTAATACCGTATCAAGCTAAGGCGGTAATAAATGCCTGGCTTTATTGAAGATTCCGTAAATATTCAGTCCAAATCGGTGCTAAGTGCTGAGTCTTAAGTAAGAATTTTTAACATATTAAGACTCAGCACAAAACTTATAACTGAAATTTTCTGCTTAGGTCAATTCTAGTAATAAATTTACCATAGCCGTTGGTTTCGACTTCTCTGCGAGACGCTACGCTTCGCTCAACCAACTGAGTGGTCGAGAGTTGAGCGAAGTCGAAACTCGTCAACATAGGTATTTTTTTCATCAGAAATCACCTTAGGGGAATTTTCATTCTGTGGTATCTGATGTACTTTGTTCCTCAGTCTGAGGTTCTGTTGTTGTCTCTGACTCTAGCAGTTCAGTTTCTGCATCTTCGGCAGCACTTAAAGAACCTTCAGGTACAAGCTCAATCGTTGAATTTTCTAACAGCCAATCGATGATTTTTTCTGTTAGTAGCTCGTTTTCCACTACTGATTGCAGTCTGTCTTCATCAATATCTTGGTCTGTGTACTGCTCCAACAATTCTGTAACTCTAGCTTGAACTTCTTCAGGTGTCACCTCAATCGACTCGCGTTTACTGACTTCTCGCAATCCCATAGATCGTTTCAGGCGTTCAATGGCCTCATCGCGCGATCGCTCTCGTAGTTGAGGAATGATATCTTGGGTAAACAGTTTCTTAACATCTAATCCCTGTTGAGATAGCCGGACTGCTGTTTGCGTCAGCATTGTGTCTATTTCTTGCTCTATCAGGGTTGTAGGCAAGTCAATTTCTATATGCTTCAGCAGCTCCGCTAACAGAGCTTCCTGCTTATTGGTTTTAGTTTTTTCCTCAGCTTCTTTTTGATATCGCTCTTCTAAAGAGGCGCGCAATTCATCCAAGGTGTTAAAGTCACTGACTTCCTGAGCAAAGTCATCATTTAATTCCGCAAGTTCTCTTTCTTTGAGTTCTTTGAGTGTTACCGTAAAGATTGCCGCTTTGCCTGCTAACTCTTCGTTAACATAAGGATCTGGAAACTGAGCCGGAATTTCTCTGGTTTCTCCAGGATTCATCCCCACCATCCCAGTTACAAAACCTGGAATAAATTTATCTTCTTGCAAATCTAGTTGAAAGTCGGTTGCTTCGCCTCCAGGAATTGGTGTTGGTTCGGCTGTTTCATCTTCACCTTCAGATGGGGAGAGCAAACCTTTAAAATCGACTACAGCAACATCACCGATTTGGGCTGCACGTCCTTCCACAGGAATCAATGTTGCTAATCCTTCACGTTCTTGGTTGAGAACGTTTTCCACTTGCGTAGGGTCGTACTTAATTTCCTCTGCTTGAGCTTGTAAACCTGTGTACTGCACCAAGTTAACTTCTGGCTCTACATCAACCGCAGCAGAAAAAATCAGCGGCTTCCCTGGTTCATAATTACTAATTAATTCCTCAAACGAAGTACGCAATTGCGGCTGACCAATTGCCTGGATGGCTTCTTGTTTGACTGCTTGCTCAACGCCATCTTGAACTAGTTCTTCCAGCGCTGCTGCCTTAATTCGAGTTGCGCCTAGGCGTTGTAGCAATATCTGCCGAGGCACTTTGCCTTTACGAAACCCAGGAATATTGGTGGTACTAGCTAAATTTTTAATTACCTGCTCGTAAGTTTGCTTGGTAATTTCTGGGGTAATCTCGATTTCCAGCCCAATTTGACTGGCGGGAAGTTTTTCCTGGGTAACTTTCATACTTCGTTTCTGTTTTTTTGGTATTTTTTACTCCAAGTACACACAAGACGCGATTTACCGCTTCTATAGAGTTGATGTCTCTTGGTTATGATTAGGAGATGCCCACAAGGCAGATCACAAGATCCAAATATTTATGGATGAGTGTCCTTCAGTAGAGATCCAGTTTACTGCCAATGGCAAAGGACTTGATACTTTACCGCAATAACTTAACTGATCGCACCTCCAATGTTGTAGTAATTTCCGCAATCGGCGTTGCTGATGAGGACTAAAAAATTTCTATATGCTGATTTTGTGAGTATTTTTGACCCCCCAAACGGCAATGCCAAGTGGACTTGTTCTTCAGAAGACTAACACCGTGATATCCTAGTTATCAACCAACAGATCTTATTTCTAATGTTGTATCGTTGGGTTTGTCTGGTTCCTATTACCCAACGTGGCTATTGAGGTAACGTGTAGCCCCCTTTCTAGCTGTACTGGCTTCGTTCCATTTGGATCATAGTACATCCACTATCCAGGCAACCTACTCTACAGGTAAAATGTTTGTTTAATCAAACCGGAGATCTGAAACAACGCCCAAGCACCTTAAGTTTTTCAGTTAGTGGTGGTTTGTTGTATAATACTTAATGCATTAAAATGCCAAATTGGCATAAATTTAATTAACGTTTGTTGTAAATTTCAATATCATTCAACTTATGTAATTTTAAAAGTAAAGGTATAGTAAGAAAAAATTACTCTAAATATAAAAAAATTTGATTGAAAGTAGAGTGTTGTTATTTAAATAAATATGGATAGATGATGAATTCTTTCCAAAAATCGCACATTACCTCTTAAAGGAGGAATCCAGTTTGTCTAAATCCTATCGTGTAGCTATTTTGGGAGCAACTGGTGCTGTTGGTACAGAGTTGCTAGAATTGCTGGATTGCCGTAATTTTCCGATCGCGGATTTAAAGTTATTGGCATCAGAGCGAAGTGTCGGGCGATCGCTACCTTTTAAAGGAGAAAATTTACCAGTAGAATTAGTTAATGCTCACGCCTTTGAAAATGTAGACTTGGTGCTAGCTAGTGCCGGTGGTTCCACATCTAAAAAATGGGCAGCAGTTGCAGTCGAAAAAGGTGCAGTAGTTGTAGATAACTCCAGTGCCTTTCGGATGAACCCTGAAGTTCCCTTAATAGTACCTGAAGTAAATCCCTTAGCAGCAGCTAACCATAAAGGCATTATTGCTAATCCCAACTGCACGACGATTTTGATGGCGGTAGCAGTTTGGCCATTGCACAAAATTAGACCAGTGCAACGGATTGTAGCCTCAACTTATCAATCTGCTAGTGGGGCTGGTGCCAAAGCAATGGCAGAAGTCAAAACCCAAGCTAATGCTATCTTACAAGGACAGACCCCAGTTGCCGAAGTATTGCCTTATCCACTAGCATTTAATTTATTTCCCCACAACTCTCCATTGAATGATGCCGGGTATTGTGAGGAAGAAATGAAAATGGTTAACGAAACCCAAAAGATTTTCGGAACGCAACAGATTAGAATTACTGCTACCTGTGTACGGGTTCCCGTACTACGCGCTCATTCAGAAGCAATTAATCTAGAATTTGAGGAGCCTTTTGACCCGGATGAAGCCAGAGAGATTTTAAGTCACTCCCCAGGCGTAAAATTATTAGAAGATTGGGCAACAAATCACTTCCCAATGCCAATTGAAGCAACTGGTAAAGACGAAGTTTTAGTAGGCAGGATTCGTCAAGATATTTCTCATCCTTGTGGTTTAGAATTATGGCTTTGTGGCGACCAAATCCGCAAAGGTGCAGCATTAAATGCAGTTCAAATTGCCGAGTTGTTAGTAGAACAAAATCTACTTCAACCTGCAACTGCCTATGTATTTAGCTAGTAATCATAATTGTACTAAATTTAAGATACAGAAACATCAACGTAATTTTGCAAACTACGCTTGAAAGAAATTGAGCAATAGGTTATTACAATAAGAAACCACCAAGACATTAAAACAATTTGGGTAATCAGGAGTGAAAAAGGGTGGGAGAATTTGGCAGAGTTTTAACCGCTATGATTACACCGTTCAAAGCAGACGGTAGTGTCAACTATGATGTAGCGGCAGAACTAGCAGCGCATTTAGCTAACAACGGTACAGATACATTAGTGGTGTGTGGTACAACAGGGGAATCCCCTACCCTGACTTGGGATGAAGAGTATCAGTTGTTTGTGGAAGTGTT
>JBBSOP010000444.1:0-4629 GCA_038259655.1 Chroococcales cyanobacterium | reverse complement strand
GCCCGAAAAAGAACCGCGCTTGTTCTTTGTTAAAAGCCTCCAAACTCCGATAGGGGCAAGTTTCATCAATAACTACTGCTGTTTGTTTGGGCTGATACTGCACTAGCGTAATGCAACGCCCCCAACCCATACGGATTGGTTCTTGACCACTGTTTTTAAGTTCTGTAGCAAGTATATCGAAGAGGCGATCGCCTGTCACTTTTCCATGATCATTAGTGTTCTCTGGTGACAAACCAGCCAGCAAAGCTGTTGTAAAAATACTGTGTTGTTCGCTTTTTATGGCATAAGCTTGTTGAAAATCTCTGCAAGCAGCAATAAAGTAGTAATCGCGCTGTGAAATAAAGGCAGTAAGAGTTTTTTCGATCAGATTGCGTTCTAAAAATTTACCGCTATGACAGCAATCTAACAGCACTACTAAACTACTCAGGTCGGAATCTCTAATTAAATTGTTGAGACTCAGAAGACCAATCCCGCCTGTTTGTTCAATAATTTGCTTACTTTGAGTAACAATTGTCAAGTCAGAAGTGGCTAAATATGCTTGTTGTGTTCCTAAGCTGTCAGATACGGTGATACCATGCCCTGTAAAGTAAATTAGGGCTTCGTTTTTAACTGCTTGTTGTAGCAAAAGTGTTTTGAAAGCTTCAGCCAACTTAGTTGTACTAACTTTCCCTTTCAGAACAGTGATATTCTCAAAATCACCATGCGCTTTTAGTACCTGCGCGACTGCTTCTGCATCTGTAGCTGGTTTTGTGAGGTTGTTAATCGGACTTTTGTAATCTGTAATACCAACAACAAGCGCGTAACGAGCCATCTATACATATTTAAGTTGTCTATTACAGAATAAGATAACGTAAATACACCTAAAATCTGAGGGCTTGATGTCGAACATAGAACGTTTAGTCTTTGAAGAAGACGGGGAAATCTATACAATTTTGTTTGAGTCAAAGGAAACGCCCAGTGTTCCAGAAATAGTTACACCGGAGGTTGATGAGGAGAAGGAATCCTACGGCTTTCGAGAAGAGGCATTTGTCAAGATAGATGAAGTTCACCATCAAATTCGAGCTTATACCAAATATGCAATTGGTGCTTTTAAAAATTTAGGTGCTGCTGAAGTCGAAGAGGTAACTCTGAAGTTTGGCTTGAAGATAGGCGGAAAAACTGGTATCCCTTTTGTAACTGAAGGTTCGGCGGAGAGTAATTTTGAAATTGAGGTTAAGTGTAAATTTCCTGAAAAGAAGCCATAAGTGTGAGTAAACGACGCACCCATTTATGAAGCCACCTTAATCAACTCTTGTCGATGGCTGATTAGCTCGAAGCTGATAGAACCCACATAATGAGAAGGGACAATTTTGTTGAAAATAATAAGTTATGGAATTATTTCTCGCAGCTTTTGAGTCAAAACCTCAATCGTAGAAGCTTCTGTTACCAATCCAGGCACATCATCACTAGTTGCAACCCAAACTTCTGCCTCTGAGTCCCAAAATGCTTCAACCTTAAATGTGATTTGTGACATCATCTAGTGCTTACAATGTAGTTCCAGTGTAGAACATAGGTAGCAGTCCTGAATGAAATACAGTTTTTCGTAGGGGCATAATATTGTTGTGTCCTCAGTGCGTGTTGCATCCAAATGAGAAATACTAAGGAAGGATGAGATCGCCTTTCAATCACTATTATTCACTTTTGGATCTCGGATGTTACTGTTTTGAGCTTCAAGTTTCGTGTTCTAATCTCGAAATTCCATGTTCTGAGGGTGAGGCTTCGAGTTCTGAACTCGGAACGCCGAGCAATTTACTCCAACATCCGAGTTGTGAACTGCAACATTGCACCTTTGAAGTGCAATGACCGAGTTATTTTCTACAATGCTGCTGCTTGAGGCTTGACTTTCCGAGATTTACGGGCGAACCTTTGTCCCATTTCCTCTAAAGCTAGAGAGTGAATGGATGTCTCGACTAATGTTTAGCATAGATTTGATTATGCATTAAACTTGCATTTAATTTAATGCTATCTAAAAGTTTCCGTCCAGGACAAATTTGTATTGTTATGCAAATAGCACGTTTTACTTGAGAAAAATCGCACATCACGTTAAGCTTCCTTAGCGTAACCGCACGCTGTAAAATCAGGCGATGACAAATCAGATCTCGTCCGTAATTCCCTCTTGCACTTGGAGCCGTCCCATCGGTTTAGGCTGGGACAAGCCTTATACAGTCCGCTACGCTAGCAATATTGATGATGGCCCCTGGCATGGTATGCCTTTAGGAGGCTTTGGTGCAGGTTGCATCGGTCGTTCTTCACGGGGAGACTTTAATCTGTGGCATATTGACGGCGGTGAACATACCTTCAAAAATATTCCTGCTTGTCAATTTAGTGTGTTTGAGTCAAACGGCACATCGTCTGTTGCCTACGCTATGTCTACCCAAGCGCCGGATGATGGTAGTCTCCAAACTTGGCAATGGTATCCAGAAAATACAGGCACATATCATGCTTTATACCCGCGTAGTTGGTTTGTCTATGAAAACGTTTTTCAAGCACAGTTAACTTGTGAGCAGTTTTCCCCTATCTGGGAAAACAATTATCAAGAAACTAGTTACCCTGTAGCGGTGTTTCTCTGGAATGCCCATAACCCCACAGATCAAGCCATTACTCTCAGCATTATGCTCACCTGGCAAAATATGGTGGGCTGGTTTACGAATGCCCTCAAGTCTCCCCAAGTCAAGATTCGGGATGATGGTAGCCCAGTTTATGAATATCAACCACGCTGGGGTGACAGTCAAGATAATTACAATGAATTAGTTGAAAATACCCAACAAACTGGTTGTGTTTTAAGACGGGTTGATAGTGATGCACCAATACAAGAAGGGGATGGCAGTTGGTGTATTGCCACCTTAAAACATCCCCAAGTGGAAGTATTTCATCACACCCGCTGGAATCCTGACGGTAATGGTGGAGATATCTGGGAAAGCTTTGCTGCCAATGGTACTTTACCCAATTATGTAGATGCAACTCCAGCATCAGAAAATACACAGCTAGGAACTGCGATCGCAGTACGTTTCACTCTCCAACCAGGAGAAATTCTCGAAATTCCCTTTGTTTTGGCTTGGGATTTCCCGATCACAGAATTTGCTGCCGGAGTTAATTATTACCGCAGATATACAGACTTTTTTGGTTGCAATGGTAACAATGCTTGGGCGATCGCCACTACTGCCCTACAAGAATATCAAAATTGGCGATCGCAAATTCAAACTTGGCAACAGCCGATTTTAGCACGGCAAGACTTACCCGACTGGTTTAAAATGGCGCTGTTTAATGAACTGTACGATCTCACCAGCGGCGGTACTCTCTGGAGTGCAGCATCTAAGTTAGACCCCATCGGTCAATTTGCGGTGCTAGAGTGCTTAGATTATCGCTGGTATGAAAGTTTAGATGTGCGGTTATATGGTTCTTTTGCCTTGCTGATGCTGTTCCCAGAACTAGAAAAATCGGTAATGCGGGCATTTGCAAGGGCAATTCCTCACAGTGACGATCAGCAGCGGGTGATTGGCTATTACTACACAATTGGGGCAGACACAACAACAGCCGCCCGTAAAATTGCAGGTGCAACACCCCATGATTTAGGCGCACCTAATGAACATGTCTGGGAAAAAACCAACTACACCTGTTATCAAGATTGTAATTTGTGGAAGGATTTAGGCAGTGATTTTGTGTTGCAAGTATACCGAGATTTTCTGCTGACGGGTGCTGATGATGTGGATTTTCTTGCAGATTGCTGGCCGGCGATTGTTCAGACTCTCAATTATCTCAAGACTTTTGATCAAGATGGCGATGGGATTCCCGAAAATTCCGGCGCACCAGACCAAACTTTTGATGATTGGCGGTTACAGGGAGTAAGTGCTTATTGTGGTGGGTTGTGGTTGGCAGCTTTGGAAGCGGCGATCGCAATTAGTGATATTTTATTAACTCATAACCTTGGCGACCTTCTCTCCGAGACGCTGCGCGTTGGCGAAGCCTCTCGCAGAGAAGGCGACTTGGCGGTTCAAAAATCTACTTATGCAGCTTGGTTAAAACAATCTCGCCCCATCTACGAAGAAAAACTTTGGAATGGGCAGTATTACCGCTTGGATAGTGAAAGTGGTTCTGATGTAGTAATGGCAGATCAGTTATGTGGGCAATTCTACGCCCGGTTACTGGGTTTACCAGATATTGTACCCAGCGATCGCGCCTTGTCTACTTTAAAGACTGTTTATGATGCTTGCTTCCTCAAATTCTGTAATGGCCAGTTCGGTGCAGCGAATGGAGTTCGTCCCGACGGTTCCCCAGAAAATCCTCAAGCGACTCATCCTTTAGAAGTTTGGACAGGGATCAACTTTGGGCTAGCAGCTTTTCTAGTACAAATGGATATGAAGGATGAAGCATTGAAATTAACACAAGCTGTTGTACAGCAAATCTACGACAATGGGCTGCAATTCCGCACCCCCGAAGCGATTACCGCATCTGGTACTTTCCGCGCCAGTACTTATCTGCGGGCTATGGCAATTTGGGGAATTTATTTAGTTTGGAAGGGGGCATCCCTTCAGGAATTAAGAATTAAAAATTAAATTAACGTAAGTTCGATGAACCTCTCCCCAACCCCTC
>JBBSOP010000443.1:0-4630 GCA_038259655.1 Chroococcales cyanobacterium | reverse complement strand
TTTAAATGGGAGCATCCCCGCGATTGTCAGCAGCACGGTTGGGTCTTCTGGCACGAGGGAAGCACTTGGGAGAATCTGGTGTTTGCGCCCAGCAAAGAAGTCAAGGAATAAATTGCGAATTTCGTTACCGCCGAGTTTCTGGGGATTAGAAGACATGGGTGGACTGAAGTATTAAGTATTTATAGTGTGAAGCATGAAGCAACTAGTTATTTTTTCGTACTTCATCTTTCACTTTTTGGCTAGCTTTATATATTTTTGCATTTTGTTTCGTCTAGTTGCTAGTAAATTTTCTTGGTGGCACTGTTCTAACTCTAGTAAGATGCGCGATCGCCATCTGAACTAATAATATATATTTAGTAAGTAAAAATTTAAATTGTAGTCATGAGGTAAGTTAATGTCACTCAAAATGAAAGTTCCAGATATTACCTGTGACGCTTGTGCAAAAAATATCACTGATTCTATTCATACGATGGAACCTGATGCTCAAGTAGATGTAGATGTCAATTCTAAAACTGTTACCGTGGATTCTGCGGCTTCAGAAGAGTCCATCAAACAGGTGATTGTTGCTGCTGGCTACAAGATAGAAGGCTATTGATAGTGTTTTCTAAATTTTGTATGAAGTTTAGACCAACTAGCTAATCTCAGGCAATTTATCCTCGATAGTTTCGTCTGGTAAAGAGGCGAGAGAATAACAATTAAACATGTTTTACCGAGGATATTGTTAAATGGTTATTTGATAGCTTTATCTGTATATTTGCTAGGCATTTAGATAATTTCAAGCAAGTATACAGATAAACGAAAAAACTATTAATCAGCACATACTGAGAATAAATGTATCTGCTCATATATGACTGCAAAGCAGCTTACTATAAGGAAAGCTGCTTTGTAATTTTATGGTACATAACATTTAATATATTTAGGATACATCTCGGTTATTACGGATAAAATAAAGTTTTTATTTTATTTTAATGTTTATAGATGGCTAAACATTTTGTCTTTGGATATTAAGTGCAATATAGATTGTTGATTTTGACCATACTTTGAGATAAGTAACACCTGGAAATCACAGTCTTAATTTGAGATTGAAAAATAAGAATCAGTATTTATACTGTTTTAAAATAAATATTTAAAAGCAGAATTTAATTATCAGAGCTTCAAATTTTATAAACTATCATCAAAGCAACATATTAAGAGGAGATTAAAATTACAAGGGAATTATAAATTTAGCGCTAAGACTATCCGATATAGAGTAATAACTCTGTAAGATAAATACCGAATATATTCTATTGTTCGGAATAAATACTAGTAAAACATAGCTTAAAATAGGGCAGAAAGCACAGCAATGAAGATTTCCATTCTGGTCTTTGGAAGTAATAACTTTCTTGCCACACTTCCCGATCAGATCCGCGATCAAACCGCTTATATTTTAGAAGTTATTACCGATGTCTCTCAGGCATTAGCACACATTCAAATCACACCGCCCGATATAATATTTGTGCAGGGTAGTCTGAATGGCAGCATAGAACTGTGTGGATGGTTAAAAGAACAGACTCAGCTATCCTGGATGTACTCTATTTTTCTAGAGGATCGTCCTGAACAACTGGCTAATAAAAGTAAACATGTTTGGGAGTGGGAGTTGCAGATGACCGCTACTATCCTCAATCAAGGGGCTGATGCTTATATTTGGCAGATGAATGAAGAAAAAACAGACCATAGCTTAACAGTTTTAACAGCAAATGATCGCCTAATACTTGCTCATTTGACGGTGGGTTTGCGTAAAGCCCAAAAGTACCGTGATCTGATTCAAAAAAATGATTTATTATCAGTGATCGCTTTAGCAGATTCGTTAACAGAACTAAATAATCGTCGGGCGTTGGAATGGGATTTACCTAGACAAATTCAAAAAGCTCAAAACCAAGATATACCCTTGAGTTTAATTATTTTAGATGTAGACTATTTTAAGAAAGTTAACGATACCTATGGTCATTTAGTTGGCGATCGCCTATTGCAGTTACTATGTAGCCGACTGCGGCATAACCTACGGTCTCAAGATACTGCATTCCGTTATGGCGGCGAGGAATTTGTAATTGTTCTAGCTAACACCACAGGTAACGAAGCGCTATTAGTAGCGGATCGCCTCAATGGGGTAGTTAACGAGCAACCGTTCGCCATCAATAATCAGTTATCTATTGATATTACTATTAGCTTAGGCACTGCCAGTCTAGAAGTTGGTGACGATGAGAAAGGGCTTAGTCTACTGCATCGCGCTGATCAATGTTTGTTTCATGCTAAAGCTACTGGGCGTAACCAAGCTATCAGTTGGGAATACTTATCTCGTTTTTCGCATTTGCAAGCTGTGTCTTCATAATATATTCTTGCCTTCAGTATAACGACGAGGCGTATAAACAGAAATCTTCCCATCGCCGCGCTGAATAATTCTAGTTTGTGTTGAACCAACAAGAATAATAGTCCGCATATCAGCAACATCTGGTGCTAACTGCTCAAGAGTAATCACTTTGACTGTATGTCCTGGTCTACCAACATTCCTTGCCAACACAACTGGGGTATCAGGTGTTCTATATTGCAATAAAATATTTCTGGCTGCTGTTAGTTGCCAAATGCGTTGTTTAGAAACAGGATTGTAAAATGCGATCGCAAAATCAGCTGAAGCCGCCGCCGCAATTCGTTGTTCGATAATTGACCAAGGCTTCAGTATATCCGACAGAGAAATCGCGCAAAAGTCATGCCCCAAAGGAGCGCCAATCGCCGCCGCCGCCGCTTGCATTGCTGATATACCTGGTGCAACATGAATATCAATACTGTTCCATTCAGGTTGGGCGTGGTGATCCAGTACCTCAAAAATCGCTGCTGCCATTGCATAGATACCAGGGTCGCCAGAGGAAACTACTGCTACATATCGCCCTTCTACCGCCAAATCCAGTGCCATTCTTGCCCGTGCAATTTCTTCACGGTTATCTGACTCATGCCGTTGTTTACCATCACCGAGAGAACCAACTAAATCTAAGTATGTTTTATACCCCACTAAGTCAGTTGCAGACTTGAGTATCTCCTTAACTTCTGGAGACATCCACTGTGACCAACCAGGGCCTATACCCACAATTGCTAATCGCCCCCGTGGCTGACCTATGGTGCTAGGGTCGATTACTTGGGGGGCAATAGCGATCGCTAGGTGTGAAAATGAGGAGGTAAGAAGATGAGAGGATGTACCTGTTGCGGCGATCGCTACTGCTTGTGCTGGTCTATAACCTTGTAATAGCAACGGTTCTAACTGATTTGAGGTAAAAAAGCGGGCGGGCACTCCCAAGGCGTTAGCAAGAGCGTTAATTGCTGGGTTAACTGCGATCGTCAGGGGTGCAAATATTCCTGCTACAGATTGAGGTGCTAGTTCAGCATCAATAAGTAACTGTTGTACTGTATTTAGATCAACAGTATCACTAATGGCGATCGCTATAGTTGCTGGGTGGTAAATAAGGCAGTTGGGTGTAAGTGTCACCAAGCGTTCTGTCACCCGGATGGTTAAATTCCCGTTAGTGGCTATGGGTAGTTGACTATTACTCAACCAGAATGCCATCCCCTCTAACTTCACTTGCTCTCCGGCTAGCAAATCCGAGATAAATGTCTTAGCATCATCCGGGTTGGCTAAATGGTATCCACGAGGAGGCGATAACAGCGCAGTGCGAAAACGCAGATCACCTGTAGTCGTAATTGCAGCTTTAATATTAAGTACCTCAGCAATGTGACGTGCTAAATCGTTTACTCCATTAAGTCCTCCCAATAGGGGAACCACAGCACTACCATCCTCAGCAACCGCTAGCACTGGCGGTTCCTGCCGTTTATCCGAGAGCATAGGTGCTAATGTCCTGATTAATATACCTGCTGCACAAATACCAATCAGTGGTCTTCCCTCTACGAACAACTCCCGCAATGTATCGCCGAAGTTCGTGAAACTGACATCAACCTCAGAAGTGCGACCCGCCAAACCGTATAATGTAGCCCCTGGTAAAACACTCATTATTTTGCGGGCTACTGCTACGCTATTTTGACCCAGCACTGCAATAACGGGTGCAACCTTATTCGCCATAATAATTTTTGAACTTTGATAGAATCTCCAGCAACTGAGTAGATAATTCCTCTTAATTGAAAGGAATTACCGAAATCATAAGTTAATCTTCAAGACTTCTTAAAAAAACTACATATCATCTCACCAGGGTCATGGTGTTCAAATGACACAATAATCCCGTCTCGTTTAACCTTGACTCGTTCACGGCAATTGTAGACTTCTATAGGATTTTTCACTCCATCCACACTAACAGCTGCTTTATATTCCCAATAATTTTTGGCACTGCGGTTAATACTAAGAATACAAATAAGATGCTCACTATAATGACGACATACAGATGGAAAAGCCGAAAATACCAGTGTGTTTGTAAATATCAATAGCAGCGTCAGGGTAATATACTTCCTCATGTTCGTATTTCCAACTCGCTATCAGCAAATCACCCCAATAAGAAATACCAAGGTCATACTTCTAGCATAACCTTGGTATTTCATTAGATAATAGAACCTGGCATCGAGCTATTTTTGCGTAGGGCTACCCCTAAACTATCGT
>JBBSOP010000442.1:0-4633 GCA_038259655.1 Chroococcales cyanobacterium | reverse complement strand
CCAAGTGATATTTCGTATGGAATTTGTTCGTAGTTCATATCAAAACCACTAAATGTTAATCCCACTTCATATTTTTCTTGTAATCTACCAACTAATTCTTGAAGTTGGGATTTGTGAGCTTGAATGGCTTTGGATAATTCCTTGTTTATTTGAGTAACCTTACTTTCAATAGATTCCTTTGTTTTAACGTTTAAATTATCAAATTGTCCGTGTTGCGTTCTTCTATAGGGATTAATAGGTTGTGTAGAATTGTGAAAAACAATTACTTGGGCGAAATGGATTCTTCTTAATATTTCACCCACTTTATAATTGTCAGAAACCGTTTCTTCATTCACAGTAATTTTGGTAGTACTTTCTTTGACTGAAGGAAGAGTTCTTGCTGACAAGTGTAGTGATGCAGCATTTGGCTCAGTGTCATTTGCCTTGGCTGAGGAAAGGGTTATTTCTGATAACTGTGGTGGTACAGCAGTTGGCTCAGTGTCGTTTTTGGGGATCGGCTCGTTAAAGCTCCTGGTTTCCTCTTTTAATTGTGTGTTAGATGTTGGTTCCTCAGGAGGTTGCAACACAGTAGATAGTGATGTTGGTATTACTTGAGGTTGCACCACAGTAGGCGGTGTTGGTTGTGCTACTGGTTGCCCAGAGTTGGGCGGTGAGGTAGTCTGGTTTTGGGAGTTTCCCTCAAGAGGATCAACTCCGGGAGGTTTTTGGATTGTTTTTGTGAGTTCTTTACGTAGCTGACTAATTAACTCTTCTAAAATCGCTTCCCCTTCTTGCTGTTGTCCGTGCATCCGGGACAACTGTTGGGAAAAATTACTTTGATAATTTTTCACTTCTTGTTGCAGTGAGTTAAAGGCGATCGTGAGGTTATCGTCCAACGTGCCAAGTAGTTTTTCTACATTTTTATTATTCTCTTCTACGGAGTTAATAGTAGTTTCGGCTGACTTGAGTACAGATCGTTCGTTGGTATCTCTTTCTATTACTTGATTAGCTATAGTCGTCAGTGATGATTGCAGTTGCGAAGATATGTGCTTCGCCAAAGCTTCTGATAGCTGACGAATTAACACTTGCTGTTCAGTAATTTGCCTGACTTGTAACAAGTGTTCTTTTTCATCTATTAGCTGTTGAATGTCATCAGATAAACGGCTTTTTTCTGTCTGAAGTTGCTTTATTTCTTCTTGCAGCGATCGCAGTATATTCTGCTGGAGATGTTCCAAATCTTCGACAACAGCCCATAAAGCCGTTTCTGCCGATCTGGATAAATCGCCTCTAACTCGCGGGGTGTCTGGTCGCTTCTCAAATCGTCCCATTAGTTTCTACCCTCTAACAAATTGACGATAAAGCTGCTTCCCGTAAACTTTCTTGGCGCTGCTCATGATTTCCTGTATTTTGTCAAATAAACTAAAAGTCTTAAACAGGACTTACGCATATCAACGTAATTCTGTCATGCTCAATACAAGGTTGGCAAAGTATATTTTTTTTGCTTTACAGCTTACTATACTGTGTTACCTTCAGCATTACAGAGCAATATTCCATCAGTCTGATTTCAAACATCCTTGCAAATAAGATTTTTTTAGGAGAAAACATCTCACCCAATATAAATACTTATTATTTTGGTAGCAATAGTAATTGTCAAAGACAGACAAATATATGCACTGCCACCACAGAATAGTCGAAATTGTTAAAACTATATATAAATTTGTGCAGAATGTAACTTGTATGACAGTTTACATTTTGAATCAGGAATAAACTAGCCAGCCGCAGAAATTCCAAATATTACTAGCCCATGCACAACATTTTAGTGAATTAACAGCCATTCTGCAAAAATACGCTTTGGTTTCAGTGTTGTCGAAGTTCGTTTTTTACGGATAACGGATGCAGTAAATAGGGAACATCAAAGACATATTAATTAGGATGTATACAGAAATATCCAAGTCAGAACATCTGGGCGATGCTAAAAATGGTAGCGCCCAGAACTGCACTTATGGGAACTGTAATTAGCCATGCGGCTGCAATACCTTGTAAAGTTTGAAATTTAATTGAATTGATATTTTGCACCAGTCCAATGCCAACGACACCGCCGACAAGAGCGTGAGAGGTAGAAACAGGTAAACCTAAACGGGAGGCAATGAGGATAGTGGTGGCAGTTGCCAACTCAGCGCAAAATCCACTACTAGGTTGCAAAAAAATGATGTTTTCACCAATGGTGGCAATGACTTTTTTACCCCAAACTGCTAAACCAGTAATAATACCAGCACCACCAAGGATTAAAATCCATAAGGGGATGTTGAGACCATCCGTAGGTACGCTACCAGTACGATTGATATAAACGATCGCAGCTAAAGGAGCGATCGCATTTCCCACATCATTAGAACCATGAGCAAAAGCTACAAAGCAAGCACTCAGCACTTGAAATCGAGCAAATAAACGCTCAACTAAATTGGGAAGTGGGGAATTGGGGATTTTTTCACCTCCTATATCATCCAATTGTCGCCAACTGATCAAGGTGAGTCCAACTGCTGCGGCTGTACCTATTAACAAGGGAAAATCGTGAGCCGGTATGTTTAACCCGGTTTGTTCCTGCAAAAAATTGGTTAGTGGTTGAGTCAGCAAAGGTAGAACGATCACACCAAATACCCCCAATAAAATCGCACTCAACCAGGGAATCCACTCTTGCAACTGCACTAATTGATTAGGTTGATCCAAAATCCAACGCTTGATTTGACTATAGAACAAGGCGGCAATAGCCCCACTGATAATTGGTGTCAAAATCCAGCCAATGGTAATCGAGCCAATTGATGACCAATCAATCGCATCAACTCCCAAAGCTACCCAACTAAATCCAGCGATCGCACCGACAACCGCATGAGACGAAGATACTGGCAAACCTCGTGAAGTAGCAATTTGCAGCCATATTCCACACGACAGTAGGACTGTAAACATGCCAGTAACTAATATTTGGGGCGTAGCCGCAAATAAAGTAGGGTTAACAACTTTCGTCGCTAGTGTTTCTGTTACCTCATGTCCAAACAGTACAGCACCCGTAAACTCTAAGATGCCGGCAATAATAATTGCTTGTCTGAGAGCGATCGCTTTGGAACCTACAGAGGTTCCCATCGCATTAGCAACATCGTTGGCTCCGAGATTGCAAGCGACGTAAAAGGCCAGTAGAGCCACTATAAGTAATGTAATGGTCATTTCAATGTTTGGGGAGAGGGGAGAGACCTTTCATGAGAGGCTTGGGGCATGGAGAGCAGGGGAGGCAGGGGAAGATAAGAGTTATTTACATTTTTCCGTTTTAACCGCTGAGATTATTTGTCAAGAATTGATACGGTTTCTAACTCAGCTTCTAATTGCTCAATTGTTGGTAAATTTCCTTGCAAAGACTCTGGTAAATTATGCCCCCAAGGAATTTGTGCAACAAGCTGTTGCACAAATTGCTCATCTGGGTAAGCCTCAGCAAATGCTCGCATATACTTAAGGTTGCGTGAAGAAAAGCCTTTGATCTCTGGAAAAGCTTTCTGCAAATCAGCAGCTAGACTATCAATTACCTTTGCTCCCCAACCCTGTTGTTGTTGACGATTGATAATATCTCGCCCAATTTGCCAGTAGAGCAATACTAACTCTTTATTGACTGCAACTGCTGCTCGCAATTGAGCGCTAGAAATTCGTGTTTTTAGTTCTTTTAAAAAGTCATCATAACCGACAATCTTAGATGCGCCACTTTGTGCAAATTCAGACTTATCGCTTTTAGTCATAAGCAAAAAATTATACCAATTCACGAAAAAAATGCGACAGATGCATAGCGACTTTCAAGCCAGTTACCACTAGTATTTGTCAAGTCAGATTTGAAGGTTTGTAGTAAGGACTTCAGTCCTTAGAATAATCAGGACTTTAGTCCTGACTACGAATCTTGCTTATCCATCAATTTAAACTTGACGCACTACTAGCTACTCTTTTGTCTATCCAACTTCTCTTGGATAGCCTGACGACAAAATTCAGGGGGATCATCTTGTGCTTTTACCGCTTCCTTCATCGACTCAGTACACCTGAAACTAATAGAAGTTGTCATCGGTTCCTCTCCCCTAAGTTGTCCGGGTTCTAAATTCTCTGGCGTACCTTTGGGATTAGGCATTGTTGAGAAAAGTAAATATAGCTTGAATTGATTGTATACAACCGATTAAAGTTAAAATAAGTGGGTAATGTGTCTGCAAAACTTGTTACCCACCGATACCACTTTTAGAAAATGGATAACTCTATTTTATGTATACGAGGTCAGAACTGGAAATCAAAACTATCCAGGAGCTCAGCTAATTGTGTCAGCGTTACGGTGTACGTCCAACTGGGAACCGTGGTTATAAGACTAGTTACATCACTACTTTTGATACAGAGACTTAATACTAGAGGCTCAGATCCCCGACTTCTTTGAGAAGTCGGGGATCTTGTTGTTCTGTTGTTCACATACCAGAAAGGAAAAATGGGTAGTTTATACTTTAAATTAGCTAGAATGCTTGTAAGATAAGGATTTTATATTAGTTAAAGTATTAAAATATAATCGCTAAAAGTATTAGACCTATCTTTAAAATAAATTTTGTGGGAAAATAAACAGAAAAATGTAACCATGTATATCAATAAT
>JBBSOP010000441.1:0-4645 GCA_038259655.1 Chroococcales cyanobacterium | reverse complement strand
GGCGGAAGCCCCTCGCCAACAGAAACGTCGCCTTCATCATGATCCAATTAGCGCAATACAAGCTTTGGTCAATGAGCATATAGAACTTCGCACTCTACTTGAGTCTCAAGCTCTTTCATACCAATTAGACAGCTAGGGGGTCAAGATGCTTGGGTGAAAATTTCTATTCATAAATATTCCTTCCCCTACGTTTTGAAAGTATTGCGGGGCTTTGCTTTAGTACTGGATTAGAAGACGGAAATTTTTGCTCGTTCGGGATACTTTAGTTTATGTACCTATTCTTGCCTATTACGCAATGCTTGTCAAGTAATGCGTAATGGTTTAAATTAGAGATAATTCTTTGGAGGACTATGACTATGGACTTGATGAAAATCATTATTGAAGTGGAGTTGACTGGTGTTGGAATTGCTTTAAAAAAAGCAAGGGAGACAGCGGGTTTGAGTTTAACCGTCGCTGGTGATTACGCCGGGATGAGTGGGGCAAACTTTAATAGGATTGAGAATGAAGATACAAAGGGCGTACCCTTAAGTACACTCATTAGAGCTGCTAAAGCGGTAGGTTTAGACTTGACAGAGTGTTTAGGTGAATGGATTGAACAGATTCCTGGGGTTGAGTTAACTAAGGATTCAACTGATGATTAATTCTGCGACTGTCGATCCTTTTGATTTATCCTTAGTCTCTGTTGACGATTTTCTCCAACATGGACGATAAACCACCCCAAACAGAATTTGATTCGCCCTGGAAGCAGATACTACAGTTGTATTTTGCGGACTTCATGCAATTCTTCTTCTTGCAAGCGCACAGAGAAATAGACTGGAGTCGAGGGTTTGAATTTCTTGACCAAGAACTGGCTCAGGTGGTGCGCGATGCCGAATTGGGACGGCGACTTGCTGACAAGTTGGTGAAAGTTTACCGCATTGGTGGCGAAGAATCCTGGATACTTGCCCATATTGAGGTGCAGAGCCAGGAAGAAACCGATTTTCCCAGGCGTATGTTTGTCTACAACTATCGGATATTTGATCGATACAATCGCTCTGTCGCATCATTGGCAGTACTTGGGGATGAAAATACAAACTGGCGGCCAAATCAATTTGGCTACGAGTTATTTGGCTGCACGGTTGACTTTAGATTTCCAGTCATCAAATTGCTAGACTATCAGCAAAGGTTGTCTGAGCTTGAAGTTAGCCGTAACCCATTTGCTACGGTAGTCATGGCTCACTTGGCAGCGGTGCAAACCCGTAGCGATAGGTCGCAACGCAAGCAACAGAAACTGGTCTTAGTGCGTCGGTTGTACGAGCAGGGCTTAGGACGTGAGGCTGTTCTGAACTTGCTGGCTTTCATCGACTGGATGCTAACGCTACCATTGGATTTAGAGCGAGAATTTAAAAGTGAAGTAGAACAATTAGAGGCAGAACAGCGTATGCAGTACGTTACATCATTTGAGCGAATTGCCCGAATAGAATCTTTGCTAAAAGGCATATCCTTGGGGTTGAAGCTCAAATTTGGTTCACAGGGACAAAACCTGTTACCTGAAATTGAACAAATTGAGGATGTCAGTTTACTCGAATCAATCTTAGAAGCAATAGATACAGCTAATACTGTTGATGAATTGCGCTCTTTTTGTCAATCAGCAAATGACACCCAGCCAAAAAATTAACGTTGTTTGATATTTGGTTTTCAAGGTTCAGTTAGCGTTTAGTGCTTAAAGCTGCTTGCATTTAGGCACTCAAATAAACATCCTCATCAGCATCAAAGATACCCGCTTCATCACCCCAGCAATCCCAGCCGTTTCTTGATTCTCGTGCGAACATCTCCAGCTTTGACATATCGGGACAGAGCTTTTCTACTAGCTGATGAAATTGTTCAGGTTTGCGTGAATGCTCCCTTCGTCGTGCGCGCAGGATTGTCGAGTCGTTGGTAAGTGTCCGTCCCGCAAAGGCTTTCACATTCCCCCGCACAGCTAAAGCACAATGTTCGGTGCAATTCCGCAACCAGTGTCCAGTGCCAATATGCGGAGTCCCGGCTTTAGTGACCTTTTCCCAAGTCAAAATTGTCTTGAGCGTGAAACCCCACTGCTGCAAGCACTTGGCAGCTTCTAACATGTGGTTGTTGGTGTACCACAGCCAAAGGACACAGCCACTCTTGTCGCACAATTCGGGAACGGGCAGCGCTAGAATTTCGTTAATTTGCATTGGTTGGTAGGGAATGCGATTGCGGTGGGTTTTGTCATTGGAGCGCAATCGGTAGAACCAGGGAGGGTCTATCACGATGCACTGGTATTGTCCTTCAAGTGTTGTTAACTGCATCTCTCCTCCAATCAGCAGCCCAGACAAAAGGAATCCCCGCAGCGGCAGCGCAAGCTTGATCTTCAGGGCGATCGCCTACAAATAAACTTTCCTTTCTATCCACTTTTAAGGACATTTGGGCAATCGCTATTTCCACCATGCCAGGGTTAGGTTTGCGGCATAATCCCTGCCATTGCTGCAAATCGTCTCGGTAGTCGAAGTCAATTGCAGCGCAACGAATGATATTATCAGTAGAAGTAAGTTTGTAACATTCTCTACCTTCGTAGTCTGGGCAGAAATATATTTCTGATAGCTCAGGCAACAGCTACATCGTGTACTTTTGTTCAGCGATCGCCGATTCCAAACTTTTCTTCCCTGCGTCCACGCCACTCTGGTTGGTGATGCCGATTATGTAGTAGTTGGGGTAACGAGCGATAGCATCTTGGACTCCAGGAATAATTTCTTGATCTTTCGGCGTGTTGATAAATGTTGCTCCGCTTTTAGCGCGGCGGACGGTTGCATCTAGGTCGAGAAAGAGGATTTTATTCATTTTTTTTCAACTGTAAAAAAATTAAGATGCGACGGCAGACAACCCAAGCTATGACTATGTGTTGAAGCAATTATTTCTGCCTGAGTTGAGCAGATGACGCGCTCGTTGTGGTTTTTTAACTCTTTAGCGCAATCACAAACAAGAGAAACATCAATCGACTGCTTTTTCGGCAGTGCAGTACCGCCAAAATCCGCATATAGCTCTCCTACTGGAAGGAATAAAGCTTTTTTGATTGAATCTTTTCGGGAGTCCCAGATATCTTTCATCCTTTTTTTAAATTGCTTTGTTTGACAAGGAAAGCAAAGTATATATTTACTTAAAAGCCGCTTCTAAGCACTCTGAGATTATGCTTTTCCTCTAAATGTGTAGCGATAGATTCTGCTAGTTCTTTCGGGTCATAGGGACTGTCGTTAATACTGAAATATCCTAGTAAATTTCGATTATCAGAGATATTTATGGCATCTTTTTTCAAAGAAAGTAAGTCTGAAACAATTCCAGTATCCACTTCTCGATAAAAAGTAATCTCGATTATAGATTTTCCATAGTGGTGGATTTTACAATCGTATTTGGGCGGGGGTAGCTTTATATTTCCAAAGTTCATTACTGTCTCCTCTTTTAGCTAATAAATAAACCTTTGCTTGCTGTCTAATTAAATGATAGATTACGTTTTTCTTTCATTATTTTTGTGTCTAACTATTACTTTTATAATATCATCTTGCCTCCTGCTCCAAATAATCTAAATCTAATTTAATGTCGTAGCTCTGAAATTTTAACCAAGCCAAAACTGTCATCGTTCTTCCACGAGATACCCCAACTTCAGCGAAGCAAGTCGGGGAGGGATAGTGGGTCAAACTTGATCCCTCGATGGGGTTAAGTTTGACAATTTCCGAGTTGACAACACGATTAATCCCGTGTTTCGCTTAATCAATCGGACTTTTTTAGCAGTACACTGACCCAATCTTTTCCAAGATGCGTCGCTAACTGAAACTTGTTTTTCCGTGTCTCCACTTACCCAACCAAAAAATGATTTTTTACCTTGGGTAGCCTCAACGAAATCGCCTTTTCTAAATCCATGCCGAGTTGTAGTTCCACCATATTTACGTCTGCTACCGCCTTTTGATGGAACCATTAAATGTAGTTGTCTACGGCTAATTGGGGGACGACGTAAAACCGTGAATTGAGAATTAGTAATGATTACACTGCCTATCCAGCTTGCACCATGACTTTTTACTCCCTCCCATGCTTGATATTTAACAAACTTAGAACAAGCCAGTGTGACTGCATCAACGGCGTGAGTCTCTGGAATTTGCAAAGACTTATCAGATTTTTCTTTGTGCAACCCCAGATATTTCCGCAGGTTTGATGTTTCCCAGCCTTTCCTTAATTCAACTTTAGCCAGTTTAGACAGGCGATTGATTTGATATCGTTGACCGACCATCACAGGACTAAAGCTTTTACTGCCTCGCGCTTCTACTTCCTCTACAACAATTGTTTCTATCGGGTAGATTTCACAAAGAAGTTTAATTGCTCGGTATTCTAAGTCTTTGTTTGCTCGAATACTGGGAGGTAATTTAGACGAACGACGATTATCAAATCTAGCTTGACGATGACTGCGCTGATTGTAGGATATTTGTAACTGCCTAGCTAGTAGTAATAGAGGAAAGGAAAACAGAGACATTACCTTCTAAAGCATCAGTAATAACTTCGAGGAGATTAAGACCATGCTTAGAACTGACTTTTCACGGGATGTGGAAAAGAAAGAGTGGTTCGCGATGTTCTATCGCGAACCACTTACTATTCTTTATTATAT
>JBBSOP010000440.1:0-4653 GCA_038259655.1 Chroococcales cyanobacterium | reverse complement strand
TTTAGATGAAAATTATGGTGTAATTTATCAATCTAAACAACGTCCCGGAAAAAGAATTGCTTTAATTTGGGATGGAGCTAGTTATCATCGGTCGGATGAAGTTAAAAAGTTTTTGTCAGACGTTAATCATCGCTATGAACCAGATCAGTGGCCAATTACTTGTATTCGCTTTGCTCCGAATGCGCCTGAACAAAATCCTGTAGAAGATGTTTGGTTACAGACCAAAAACTTTTTGAGGAAGTATTGGCATTTGTGCAAATCTTTTTCTGTTGTCAAGTGGCTGTTTAAGTTCTTCACCAATCACCAAGAATTTGATTTTCCCAAGCTGCATCAGTATGAACCCTGTTCGGATCTTAAATAGGATTGCTATATACTGAATATAATTATTTATTAATAATCTATAAAGGCTGCAAGCTGTTATCAGCAGATGATTGTTCTACAGTCAATAACTCCTTGATATTATGGGTAATGTTTGCTCATTTTCTAGAACTGTCATCAGATATTGACCATAACTACTCTTAGCCATAGACTCAGCTAAATGCCGGAGTTGGCAAGAGTCAATATATCCTTGATAATAAGCAATTTCTTCTATACAAGCTATTTTTAATCCTTGTCGTTCTTCTAAAGTTTGAATAAAACTACTTGCTTGATGTAGAAATTCGTGAGTACCAGTATCTAACCAAGCATATCCTCTTCCTAAAAGTTCTACTTGCAATTGACCACGTTGCAAATAAACTAAGTTTAAATCGGTAATTTCTAACTCATTGCGAGCAGAAGGTTGGAGATTAGTAGCAATTTCTACAACTTGGGCATCATAAAAGTAGATACCAGGAATTACGTATTTAGATTTAGGAATTAGAGGTTTTTCTTCTATGTTAATTACATAACCGTATGCATCAAATTCTATTACCCCATATTGCCCTGGATCTTTCACTTGATAGCCAAATACTAATCCGCCTTGGCTCAATTTGGCAGCCCGATTTAGTACTTCTGTCAAACCATGTCCATAAAAAATATTGTCACCTAAAATTAAACAGACTGGCTCATTAGCAATAAAATCTTTGCCTAGTATAAAGGCTTGAGCTAAACCTTCAGGCTTTAGTTGGGCAACATAACTAAACTTCAAACCCCATTGACTACCATCCTGTAATAATCTTTGAAATAATGGTAAATCATTAGGTGTAGAAATAATTAAAATTTCCCGAATCCCTGCCAACATTAAGACAGACAAAGGATAGTAAATCATTGGTTTGTCATAAACAGGCATTAGTTGTTTACTGACAACATGAGTTAGCGGATAAAGACGAGTCCCAAAACCACCAGCCAAGATAATACCTTTCATAATGTGCTGCTACAATTTTCTGTTTTCATAGTTTTGTTTTAGCCAACTTTGGTAAGCTCCTGAGCGTACCTGATTTATCCAATCAAAGTTATTGAGATACCATTGAATTGTCTTTAATAAACCGCCGTCAAAATTTTCTTGAGGTTGCCAACCTAAATCACGCTTGATTTTACTACAATCAATGGCATATCTTCGATCATGACCAGGACGATCTTTAACAAAAGTAATCAAAGAAGAGTAACTAAAATCAGATTTAGGAACCAACTCATCTAAGATGGCACAGATTTTTTCTACTACCTCTAAATTGGTTTGTTCGTTAAGACCACCGATATTATAAGTTTCACCAATTTTGCCCTGTTGTAGAACTAAGTAAATAGCCTCACAGTGGTCAATAACATAAAGCCAATCTCGGATATTTTGCCCGTCTCCATATATAGGTAAAGGTTTACCGTCTAAAGCACTGAGAATAGTCAAAGGAATTAATTTTTCTGGGAACTGACGCATTCCGTAGTTATTGGAGCAATTTGTTGTTAAAGTGGGCATTCCATAAGTATGATAGTAGGCTCGTACAAAATGGTCAGATGCGGCTTTAGATGCTGCATAAGGACTATTGGGTGCATAAGGCGTATCTTCTCGGAAGGCTGGATCTTTTGGGTTAAGTGAACCGTAGACTTCATCAGTTGACACATGTAAAAAGCGAAATTGTTGTTGTCTTTGTGATGAAAGTTTTTGCCAGTAAATTCTGCTTGCTTCTAGCAAATTAAATGTTCCTAAAACATTAGTCTGGATAAACTCTTGCGGACTTAATATAGAACGATCAACATGACTTTCCGCAGCAAAGTTAATAATTGCATCCGGTTGATATTGTTCTAGTAAATAAGTCACTAGCTCGACATTACCAATATCTCCTCGTACAAAATGATAGTTAGTATCACCTTGGAGTTCTGCTAAATTTTGCAGGTTACTAGCATAAGTCAGCTTGTCTAAATTAATTGCATTTAACCATTGGTTCTTTCTGGCTAAAAGAATAAAATTAGCACCGATAAATCCTGCGCCTCCTGTAACCAATGCCGTAAGCATAGTTCTAAAATGTATTATTTTTAATCGATATTAATTGCTATTTAATAAAATGGAAATAGAAAAGATTTTTTCTTAAGACTTTTAATATTTTCCAAACTTCCCCTTCATCCGCTAACTTAAAGATAGTCCGTTAGGAATGCGCTGATGTATCAAACAGACCCTCCTCGCCCTGCGAAAGAAGCCTTACCTACAATGTATGATCTTCCCAGTGAAAACCCTGAGGAACCTGGCTTGCCTGACGAATTTCATGTTTTCCAACCCCAACTTTTGCGCGAAACATTTTTTCCACCCAACTATCCACCAGAGCAGGTATTTGTTGCCAGTGACTTAAACCTCTACTATGACCCTCACCATCCACTGTGGTACAAACGCCCAGACTGGTTTGCGGCTGTGGGAGTATCTCGCCTTTATGAGCAACGAGATTTGCGTTTGAGCTATGTGATTTGGCAAGAAGGTGTTGCTCCCTTTGTCATGGTAGAGTTGCTGTCTCCTGGTACGGAAAAAGAAGACTTGGGGCAAACTCTACGAGAGGTTAACCAGCCCCCAACAAAGTGGGAAGTTTATGAACGAATTTTGCGAGTTCCATACTACGTTGTATTTAATCGTTACACCAACAAATTACAGGCTTTCCAATTAGTTGCAGACCGCTACAGTGATTTGAATCTCATTACACCACGAATATGGATGCCCAGTCTGCAACTAGGATTAGGACTCTGGCAAGGTTTTTACCAAGGGATTGAGCGATTGTGGTTGCGTTGGTACGATGCCGAGGGAAATTGGGTTCCTACTCCAGTAGAACGGGAAAGCCAAAAGGCTGAGAGATTAGCGGCAAAATTACGAGAATTGGGCGTTGAACCAAACTAATTCGTAATTCAGATATTTAAACAGCTTTTAAAATCTCCTCATCCGTAGAGAAATCTACCTCAGCTTTATCCCGCCCAGTTGTTAAATAATCATTTTCTAACGCATCTTTAAGCCCAGAAATCAAATCATATTCAGGCTGCCAGTTTAATTGTGTTTGAGCTTTATTCACTGAGGCAAAGAAATGCTGCACCCGCATGGGAAAAGCTTTGCGTTTACCAAAATCAAATTTTTTTGGGTCGTAGTTAACAATTTTGACAGCATCGGGTGATTTGCCAGCAGCTACAGCACAAGCACGGGCTAAACCATTAAAAGTGACGTAGCGATCGCCTGAAATATTATAAATTTGTTTTATCGCCTGTTGATTGCCTAAAACTTGAGTCATTGCCCTAGCTAAATCTTTGACGTGACCTAGCTGAGTAATATGCAACCCGTTACCAGGAATAGGAATAGGGCGATCGCGCACAATTCTGTCAAAAAACCAGCTTTCTAAGTCATTATAATTACGCGGCCCGTAAATATACGTTGGACGAATCGAAGTAAAAGGCAATCCCTGTTCGCTTAAGTAAGCTTCTGTTTCATGCTTACCCTTGTGGCGACTTTTAGGGTCTACTGCATCACCTTCAATGTGGGGCATTTGGTCAGATTTGAGATACACTCCCGCAGAACTCATGTAAACAAAGTTCTGCACACGGCCTTGAAAAATTTCTGCTAATGGTTGAGTATCGCTCAGTTCTCGGCCATTGTTGTCGAAAATAGCATCAAAATTTTCTGAAGATAATTTTTCTTTTAGCTGGGTAGGGTCAGTGCGATCGCCTATAATTTGTCCTACCCCCTGTAAAGAAGGTGTAGCACGATTACCACGATTGAACAGCACCACCTCATGTCCTTTTTCCACCAGCAGTTGCATCAGATAAACACCAATGAATCTAGTACCACCCATAATTAAAATTCGCATAAATTTTCCATTCCTATTTTCAGTTTTTGTTAAAAGGCTAGAGGCTAGGGACTAGAGAGCAGGGGAAGCAGGAGAAGACAAGAGGGGTAAAGGATAAGGATGAAGAAACAAACCCTTTTCCCCTTACCCTTTCTCTTTACCCTTCTTCTCTATACCCAATACTTCGGCTACGCTCAATACAAGTGCCACTTGCCCCATGCACCTAATGCCCAATCTGAGGTTATCAGGTATGGAACCTCTGGGGAAAGAACCACGTCTTAGGTTTAACCTGGGGCGCTTCCCGTTCGTTGATTGCAAAGGGAAACTTTTCAGTTAACCTCACACTGTCTTATACCAATTCTCTGTGAAGCCGCACATTATTTTGACCCCTCCCCGCCAAAGCTGCGCTTTTGCTCCCCTCCCCTTGGTAAGG
>JBBSOP010000439.1:0-4657 GCA_038259655.1 Chroococcales cyanobacterium | reverse complement strand
TTTATTTCTGCTCAGGCTGCACTGGAGGCTGTTTTACAGGGAAACGAGGATGAATATTCGAGAGCTTTTCAAAGTTTCACTCAGTCTTTAGAGAAATTTTTGACACTTGAGCGCGGAACACTAAAAATTAATCGCTCTGTTATTGAAATAAATAAAGTGATTAAAAAAGGTTTAAATGGACTGGTTCAAGCTGAAAATACTTTAGCAGGAAAAATAAAACTGTCTGAAGCAGCAAAGCAGGAAATTTTAGAGCAAATTGGAGAAGCGAGTGGACGTGATATCAAAATACAAATTTTAGCTAATGAAGTAAGAGAGCTAGCATTTGAACGAGCAAATGAGTCTTGGCATGAATGGATTGAAGAATTAGGTGAAAGGTTAGCTTCTAAGTTAGAAAAATGGACTTCAGTGCATAATCCAATTTTCAACCAACAGCAAGTTAGACAAGATTATGTTAATCAGTTTATACGTGATTTACAAAAGGAAATTGATAATTGGGGTGAACAAGAACTAAAAAATGAAATACTTAAACCAAGTTTTGAAGTTTTAAATGATTGTATTAATGAAGAGTTAAATGCTCTAAGAGATAGATTACAGGATCTTGATCAAGAGATAAATACTGATTTTAGCAAGCAAATAAATTTGGCTATAAATGATCTTGGAGATAGCTTTGGTGATTTGTTTTCCTACATCAGTGGTGGTCTTTTTGCAGGAGGATTAGGATCTGGTTTGCTGATGTTATTAGGACTAGGTGGGCCAATTATGTGGGCAGTAGGTGTAGGAGCTGCAATAGCTGGAGCGCTTGGCTTTGGAATGGGTGGAATTCATAATCAACTTAAGCTCAAAGTCTTTGAAACAGGCTGTGAAAAATTTGTTGCATCTACAGAACAACTGACAGATAAAATTGCTGAAACTATTGGATTACTTTTTGATAATCGAGTTGAAGCCGCTGTTAAAGTCATTGAAAAGGCTATTTCGCTTTGTGAAAATCTCCTAGAACAGCAGGAAAAAGCTCACAACGAGACATTAGAACAGCGTGAGGCTGAAAAAACGCTGATTTCCCAAAAACGCCAAGAACTTGAGCAGATACAGAATGAACTAGAAATACTCCTCAGTAAATGTGCTGTTGTCTAATCTCATTTCCCTTACAGCGAATCTTGCTTCATAATAAAGAAATATTAAGATAGATTTAACAAATTCATAATGAGCCAGACTGCTTTAAATTTAGTCGCCATATCTATATTTCTTATGACCCTATCAGTACTGCTGGGGCCATTAATTAACTTATCTCCGACAGTGCCAGCCCTTGCTACCTTCACTATTTTGGGGATAGCCACATTAGATAATTTTGGTTTGCAAGGTAAGGGAGGTACTATATTTTTAGATTGGATTGCCAGGTTTTCTCCAGAATACCGCGATCGCATTATCCACCATGAAGCGGGACACTTTCTCGTTGCTCATCTATTAGATATTCCCGTCACAGGCTACACCCTCAGCGCCTGGGAAGCCTGGAAGCAAGGACAACCTGGACAAGGTGGCGTTACCTTTGATGATGCTGAACTAGCATCTCAACTAGAAAAAGGTACAATCAGCGCCCAAATGCTAGATCGTTACTGCACTATTTGGATGGCAGGAATTGCTGCCGAAACTTTAGTATTTGAAAATGCTGAAGGTGGCAGTGATGATAAAACTAAGTTAGCAGGAGTCTTATCAGCTTTAGGTTTGTCTGAATCATCTCGTCAACAAAAACAGCGTTTTCATACCCTGCAAGCCAAGACTTTGCTACAAGAAAATCAGTCTAATTACGAAGCCCTAGTCCAAGCCATGCGAGAACGGGCTTCAGTACAAGATTGTCAGAATTTAGTGAAGAATACTGAATTTTAACTTTAACTGCGGCTTATTTGTCCCTGTTCACTGTTTAAGGTGCGTATCTTTTGCGGCTAGCGATCGCTAGTTGCTAGGGTGGAGTAGTTAATGTAGCTAGTTAATTTGCCAAATATGGATAGTACTATCCTCATTACTACTAACGAGGGTTTTTCCGTCTGGGCTAAGAGCAAGTCCTAAAACGGAACTAGAACCATCTTGAAAGGTATACAACAGTTTCAAAGTCTCTAAGCTCCAAATTTTAATGCTGCCATCAAAATTGCCACAGATCAAAATTTTTCCATCAGGGCTAATGGCAAGAGATTGAACTGAACTAAAATTGTCAGGAAATTCATGTAGCAGTTTTCCGGTTTGAAGATTCCATAACTTCAGAGTACTAATTGCACGATTTCGAGAAACGAGTTGACCGAAACTACCAGTGATGAGCTTTTTGCTATTTGGAGTTATGACAATAGCGTCAATTCCCGTTTTGTGTCCTTTGAAAACATGACGTATTTTTTTAGTTTGCAAATCAATGAGGCTAATCGTATTATCATCGCCGCTACCCCCAGTACTCACAAGGGTTTGCATATCAGGGCTAATTGCAACCTTACTCACAAATCCTGAGTGTGCAACAATGGTATTAAGTAGCTTCAGCGTGTGTAAATTCCAAAGTTTGATGGTGTGATCATCACTACCACTAGCAATAAATCTACCATCGGAACTAATAGCCACAGTTTCTACAGGCTGTGTATGTCCATTTTCAATGTTTTGCATCAGGGAAGTGCTTAAATCCCAAACTTTCATTGTTGGGGTGGTTATGCCACCACTTACAATCCGCTTGCCATCTGGACTAATATCAATTGAAGTCACACCGTCAGAATTAGCATTTAAGCTACGCAACAATTTTCCAGTACGTAGGTTCCAGACTTTAATTGTATCATCTCTACCTCCACTAATTAGGGTTTGCCCGTCCGAACTAATCACAACTGCTGGAACACCAAATGTGACTTTTTTATGCTCAGTCAAGGTGTGAACAAGTTGAATATGTGATGGGAACTGAGTAATTATACTCTGATTAATCGGGAGCTGTGAACTAGAAGAATGTATGTCAATGGCAATAATGCTTACTACAATAGTTAAGGCTGTAATAGTAGGTTTAGATTTAAGGAAATTCAATAATTTCATGGTAGTGAGGAACGTAATTATATAATATAGTTCCCAATACGGTTCGGTTAATGTGCATAGTTTTTAAAGATCCCCCTTAGTCCCCCTTAAAAAGGGGAAAATAGAGCCATTCTTAGCCCCTCTTTTTAAGGGGGGTTGGGGGGATCTAGTCTTATCCGAACCGTATTGATATAGTTTAAATTTCAATACAGTTCAGTTCAGGATAATTGTTAGTTGGGTAGAGGAACGAAACCCAATAAATCGCGTAAATATTGGGTTTTGCTATCGCTCTACCCGACCTACTTAATTTAAAGTTTTTAGCTCTAACTGAACCATATTGCACTAAATTTTTAGTTAGTAACTTGTCAAGTTTCAACTTGTCAACTTGAGTTATACTACCCACTCTCTGTTTTTTTGGCCACTCCCAATGAAACTTCGACTGACAAGACTTTTACGAAAGCAAAAACAGCGTTCAATTCCACGGGTTCATATTAAAGTCCACCAAAATGGATTATTCGAGATTATGGGTATGGGTGCATGGTATTCTTACTGGCGTGATCCTTACCATCTGTTGCTAACAATACCTTGGATTGGCTTTATTAGCTTAATTTGTATTTCTTATGTAACTACTAATATCTTGTTTGCTTTAGCCTATTGGGTAGGAGGAGATTGTATTGCTAATGCTCATCCTGGTTCATTTTTAGATCTCTTTTTCTTCAGCGTGCAAACCCTAGCATCCATCGGCTATGGTGCGATGTATCCTAAAACAACTTATGCCAATGTCATTGTGACGATTGAAGCAATGATTGGTTTGGTGGGGATTGCTGTAATGACAGGGCTAGCATTTGCTAGGTTTTCTAAACCAACTGCTCGTGTAGTATTTAGCCGAGTTGTAGTAATCATACCTCATGAGGGCGTGCCTACTCTGATGTTTCGCACTGCTAATAAGCGCCGTAACATGATTTTAGAGGCACAGATGAGAGTGTATTTAATGCGCGATGAAGTGACCGCAGAAGGGCAATTTATGCGGCGTATTTATGACCTCAAACTGCTGAGAAGCCAAACACCTAGCTTTACATTAAGTTGGTCTGTAATGCATGTAATTGATGAGTTTAGTCCTCTATATGGAGTGACTTCAGAATCATTAATTCAGACAAATACTTTGCTAATTACCTCTGTGAGTGGTGTCGATGAAACAGTTGCACAGGTTGTTTATGCCCGTCATACTTATGGTGCTAATGACATTTTATGGAATAGTCGCTTTGTCGATATCATTCATCATACAGCCGATGGAAATCGCTACATCGACTATAAACATTTTCACGATATCCAACCTTTAGACTAACGTGAGTTCGACGGAACCTAGCCCCAACCCCTTCCCTACAAGGGAAGGGGCAAAAAATCTACAATTTAGTACGAAAAAATAGTGTTTTTAAGCCTCTTGTCGCGTCCGGGAGAGGAAGGGAAGCGGGGTTTTGTGATTCTCCTCCTTAGCAGACTATAAGCTGTTAAGCATTTAAATAGGGTATAATTAAAGACTTAATTCAGTCAATAAATGGAAGAATGCCAGCAAGAAATCATTTAAGTTCCCAGCAAATAGAGAAACTACAAAAAGCTTTAAAAGTGGAAG
>JBBSOP010000438.1:0-4662 GCA_038259655.1 Chroococcales cyanobacterium | reverse complement strand
CGTCCCACTCGGATTAATTTCTGGGTGACAGCTAAAAAGACGCGAAGATGGACGGCTAAAGCCTCCCTCGTCGCATCCTAATTAGAATCCCCGGTCATTCATGCCGGGGAGTAGTCAATCCCAAATCTCGTAAATTGGCGAAGGTATTGAACTAAAAGTAAAATTACGTCAGTAAATCAAGATTTTTCGAGTCAATAATTATGGAGCCAAGCCAAAAACCTCAGCGTCGCGCCGCCGATCACGAGTTTGAGGAATCTCTCGACCAGTTAGAGGATATCCTCCAAGAAAACTTAACTGAGGATGAAGAGGTAGCAAAATTGCCTACTAGCAGCGCTAAGAAAGCCGACCTTAATCAAGATTTGACAGCTATTGATTTAGATGCTTTTGAAGATGCAGTTGCAGATATTGAAAAATATTTGGATGAAAGAACCAAATGAAACCATTCGCAATAAAAATATTGAGTCTTCTCAGACGCGATAAATTGCGTCTCTACATGAGGCTGTTTGGCTCAACTGAACGGTATTTGATTTATGGGGATTATGAATTTTTAATTTTTAATTTTTAATTCCCCAAAGGGATTGACTCTTTTGCCGCTGGGCTTCATACAACATTAAAGCAGCTGCGATCGCTACATTCAAAGACTCTACTCCTGGACTCAGGGGAATTTTCACTTGCTTGTCTGCTAGAGCTGCTAAATCTGACGATAACCCAGCACCTTCATTTCCCAGTAAGATCAAACTGGGTTTGCGCCAGTCTACTTCCCAATAAGTTAAAGTTGCACTGGGCAAGGTTGCTACTATTTGCATTCCTGATTGCTGACAATGTTGTACTGTAGTCTTTAAATCTTCACTGACAGCTGTTGTTAAGCGAAACCACTGTCCAGCAGAAGCGCGTAAAACTTTAGGGTTATCTAAATCTACACTATCGCTACTGAGCCACAGCCCTGATGCGCCAGCCGCCGCCGCAGTGCGAATGATTGTACCGAGGTTTCCTGGGTCTTGGATAGTTTCTAAGGCCAAGACTAAACCAGTAAACGGTACTTGAGTTGGAGAATCGCTACGTTTTGCTGTGGCAACTACACCGTCTGGTTGTACTGTAGTAGCGATCGCCTGTAAAACTTCTTCACTGACAATTTCAAAGCGATCGCATCGATTACAAGCTTCTTCCCATAATGAGGGGTGAGCTATTTGCCATTCTGGTGTACAACAAAGCGTTACTAATGGGTAATTCATCGCACAAGCTTCTTCTAACAAGTGCGTTCCTTCCAATAAAAATAGTTGCTGCTTATGTCGCTCTTTTGTAGAATGCAGCTTCCGTATTTGCTTGACTAGAGAATTTTGTAAGCTAGTTAACACAATTTTTAACTTAGATTTTAGTTAATCTAAAATCCAAAATTGAAATGCGGAACCCGGGACTTGAACCCGGAAGCCTTGCGGCACTAGAACCTGAATCTAGCGCGTCTGCCAATTCCGCCAGTTCCGCTGACATTTGCCTTTATTGACAATTTTGCATTATTACTTAATTATTGACGTTTGTCAAGTGCAATGCCAAGCCAGTATTGTATGAGCTTCTATGAAGATTGAGAACTAAAATTGGGAATTATTAATAGCGGTTGGGTTTTTTTTAACCTCATCCCTAGCAATAAAGAACATCACAGTGGTTTTGCTGAGTATTAACTATTGCTAAAGTTGTATACTTAGGTGTTTGTTTTGTTGGGAATTATCAAATGTCTATCAGGCTTGCTATTGCTTGCTTTCAGGCTTTGGCTAACATCTCAAAAAAAATTATTCATCCCAGATGTGATGCCAAAATGTAGACAAACCAATTCTTTACTGTAGAATCAAAACCAACTTCTAACCTATAAAATTACGTATTTTTTTTGGAGGTAGGCTTATTAATCCTTCGACCAGCTTACCAGATGCCAAGCTTTCTCCTGAAGTAGACTCCTCAGTCTTACAAATTTTGGGTGGGCATCCTTTGCGAGGTAATGTGAAAATTAGCGGGGCTAAAAATTCAGCATTGGTAATCATGGCTGGAGCCTTGCTATGTTCAGGAGATTGTCGCATCCGCAATGTTCCTTTATTGGCGGATGTAGAGCGCATGAGTCAGGTTTTATTAGCTTTAGGCCTTCGCTTAACACGACAAGACGACATTTTAGACATTAATGCTAGCGAGATTACCACCTCAAAAGCTCCCTACGAACTAGTTACCCAATTGCGGGCAAGTTTTTTTGCCATCGGTTCAATTCTGGCAAGACTGGGTGTAGCACAAATGCCATTACCGGGCGGTTGTGCAATTGGAGCGAGACCAGTAGATTTGCACGTCCGAGGGCTGCAAGCAATGGGAGCCGAAGTGCAGATTGAGCATGGCATTTGTAATGCCTATGTTCCAGGTAATAACAACAGATTAAAAGGAGCCAAAATTTATCTAGATACTCCTAGCGTCGGAGCAACAGAAACGTTGATGATGGCCGCTACCCTAGCCGATGGTGAAACAATCCTCGAAAATGCTGCGAGGGAACCGGAAGTAGTCGATTTGGCCAACTTCTGCAATGCGATGGGAGCTAAAATTCAGGGTGCGGGAACTAGTACGATTACAATCGTTGGTGTTCCTAAATTACATTCTGTTGATTACAGCATTATTCCCGATCGCATTGAAGCAGGAACGTTCTTAGTAGCTGGAGTGATCACTCGTTCAGAAATTAGTCTTTCACCAGTGTTCCCAGACCATTTAATTCCAGTAATTGCCAAATTGCGGGAAATTGGAGTGACGATTATCGAAGATGGGCCTAAATGCTTACGCGTTTTGCCAACAGACACTCTAAGAGCCGCGGATATTGAAACCTTGCCTCATCCAGGCTTTCCTACGGATATGCAAGCACCGTTCATGGCTTTACTAACATTGGCAGAAGGTGACAGTCTCATTAACGAATCTGTATTTGAAAACCGCTTGCGTCATGCTTCCGAATTAAATCGCTTAGGAGCAGATATTCGCGTCAAAGGTAACACTGCCTTTGTTCGGGGAGTGCCGATATTATCGGGCGCACCAGTATTAGGTACAGATTTGCGAGCATCCGCAGCCTTAGTCTTAGCAGGACTAGCAGCTGAAGGAGAAACTACCATTCAAGGATTGCACCACCTTGATCGCGGCTACGATCGCCTTGATATGAAGTTGCAGCAATTGGGAGCGAGAATTTTGCGTGTGGGCGAAGCGCCAACAGATGCAGAACTCTCTCCCAACGGCAGTATTTCTCCATCATCGGTTTCGCCATAGTGCAAGGGGGCAGGGAGTAGGGGAAGCAGGGGAAGCAGGGGGAGCAGGGGGAGCAGGGGGAGCAGGGGGAGAAAGTGCACCCCGCACCCTGCCCCAATTCCTCCTTCAAATGCCCCATGCCCATTTTCATGATGGCTACTTAACTCTCGTTATACTAACTGTGGGAGGCTGTTGATATTTTGTTTTTCCAGCTGGCTACATCATGTCCTTGTTCAAAACCCCGTTAATTGGTTTAAAAGCTGATTCATTTCGTCACCCCTTAGATTTAGAAGCAACCAAATCTCTCAAGCAGATACCAGGTCTAGACTTAATGGTCAGGAATTGGCTAGGACCAATGGCAGAGCAGATTTTTTATGTGGAAAATATTGCCTCCAGTATTCTGGTAGGTGAAAAACAACTACCCGATTTACACAGGCTATTGTTAGAAGCTTGCAAAACTTTAGACTTAGAACCTCCCCAGTTATATGTCCGGCAGCATCCGGCTCCTAATGCTTATACTTTTGCGATGCGGGGTAAGCAACCTTTTGTTGTATTACACACTTCTTTGATTGACATCCTCACACCAGCGGAAATTCAGGCAGTAATTGCCCATGAGTTGGGGCATCTCAAGTGTGACCATAGCGTTTACTTAACGCCTGTAAACTTATTGATTTTAGCAGCGGCAATTGTGCCGAATGTGGGAGCTTTCATTGCCCAAGCGATACAAGCGCAACTTTTAGAATGGGTACGCTGTGCTGAGTTTACCTGCGATCGCGCCGCTTTGTTAGCAACTCAAGATCCCAAAGTTGTAATGTCTGTATTAATGAAGTTAGCTGGTGGTTCGCCTACTTTAGCACCGCAACTTAACCTTGATGCCTTTGTTGACCAAGCTCATGCTTACGATGATATTAGCAAGACTGAAATAGGTGAAATGGTCAAAGAAGCCCGCACTTCTCAATTAACGCATCCAGTACCAGTACTACGGGCAAAAGAAATTGACCGTTGGGCAAGCAGTATAGAATACCACTCTCTATTGCAAAATCACGGTAAGAAGAACACCGACGAAGCTACACCTACGTTAGGGTGGCGGAACTGGTAGATTTACCAGAGAGGGGCAAAGGGTAAAGGGAGAAGGATTATTGTAAAAATTCAAGGTATTTTCTTCACTCTCCCTGCTCCCTGCTCAGGTCACTGAGCGTAGCGGTGCACTGAGCTTGTCGAAGTGCTGCCTCTTCTTCCCCATGCCCTATGAGGTATTTTTAAATGAATGTTTCTATCCGTTTATTGCAAGCGAACGAGTTAGCTATTGCTGATCACATTTTTCGGCTGGCCTTTGGTACATTTGTTGGACTACCTGAACCCACAGAATTTGGTGGGGATGTTGCTTATATTTCTCACCGTTGGCAAACT
>JBBSOP010000437.1:0-4668 GCA_038259655.1 Chroococcales cyanobacterium | reverse complement strand
CGCTTTTTGAGTAACTGAATAAAATCAAGTAGTAATATTTGAGCTTCTTCTGGTAAAGTATCAATATCTTTATATATTTCTTCAAATTTTATAAGCATAACCAACTTCTAAGATTGAGGAAAATTTTTAGCATGACCCTATTGTAGACTACTTTTAATAATATAATTCCCAATATAAATATTACAAAAGCCAATGCTAATTTGATTAACAACAAGGATTTCAGCAAATCTACTCCCATTTTTCCTGCTTGCTAAGTTCTCTCCGATAAAAAAACGCAAATATACGCATTCCGACGCAATTTGCAGCGTTTCTATACGTATAAATGCGATAAAAGTAGAAACAATTTCAGCTTTATTTAATGGGTGTTGCTGAATCTAGGGATGAAACGCAAAGTAAAATTCAATAAAATCATCCCGCATGTATGCAACATCATTTAATGTACTAACTCGATCGCGCGCTTAGTCAACGCCTCCGCAGTCAACCCATTAAAAGCCATCAATTCGCCAGCACTGGCTGTAGTTTCCCCACGCTTCCAAGCGAAGGTATCACGCTTGCAGTTACTGCGTAACATAATTGGTTCCAGCATCGCCGCAGCACCGCCAGTCACACCAATTAACGCATGACCATCAAATAATTCGGCAAATTTGGAATCACCCATGAAATCGCCATCAGCTTGAGAACAAGTATCCCATGCTGTATCATCAGGACGATATAAACGGCGGGGATTAATAATCGAAACTATCTTCACACCAATACCTTCAGTTTCTAAAAACGCAGCCGCTTCAAATACTGGCATTAATGTCATGTCACCAATTACTGCAAATACAACTTGCTGATCTCCTGCAACTTCTTGTAACAAAACTGCGCCATCACGCAACCCTGCACGAGTTTGTTCTAAGGTGGTACGAATTGGTAAAGGTGACTTACTTGCAGTAATGACAATTCCTTTATTTTTAGTTGTCAATGCCCAGTCATAACAAACTTGAATACTGTTAGCATCGGGGGGAAATAAGGGAAAGACATTGCCATTTCTCATTAATGAAGCAAAGTAAGCTTCAATTTCTGGACGCTGGTGAGTCCAACCGTTGCGCCCTTGTTCTAATGCCCCAGCAGTGAATAAAGTAACTGTTGAGGGAGTCTGACGACGTAATTCTGCCATTGCTTGCACCACAGTTTGCCAAATTGGTAAACCGTTAACAGCAAAAGATTCATAAGAACACCATAAAGTTCTTGCACCCATTAATGCCAAACCAGCAGCTAAACCTGCACAAGCATCTTCACTCAATGGTTCGTAAACTTGTCCGCTGGGGTCTTGGTTATATAAGTCGTCAATTGTAGGGTGAATAACTTTGAGTGCTTGGTTGATGTTGGCAATTCCCGATGCTTCGTTACCGTCGGCGTTTGTAACTAAGAAGTTACTATCTTTTTTACCTACAACTCCTACCAATCTTCCCATCGCTGTTGTAGAAACTTTGGGATCACCACCTACGGCGTATTCTTCTAAAGGCAATTCACCTAAGTCTGGCAATCGTAATTCAAATTCTGTCACTACAGTCTTCGCCGCCGGGCCACCGCCAGCGCGTTCTGCATTTGTGCGGACTAATTGCCAAGCTTCTAACGATAAAGCGCGTCCTTGCAAAGCCTTGATGATATGAGGAGCATCTAGCGTATCTTTAGGATAAAGGTTGTGAGATTTGGAACCCCGCGCGTGGACTCCTGCACCTTTGAGTTGTTTAATAATGAAGACGGTAAGTTTACCGTTAAGGGCAGAATGTGCGGCTTTATCCATACCAATAAGTACAGCTTTGGTGAAGGCTAGCCGTTGCTTAAAGGAAAAAGCGGTACTATCGACGTAATCTCCTGGCTGGTTTTGATCATCAAAGTCTTTAGCATCCACTAATATAACTTCTGCAAAACCGTTACCTTGCCAGTATGCCTGCATCTGTTGATTAGTTTTTAAAGAAACCATGCTGTGATGTTCTTGGCTAAAACCATTCCACACCAGCACAGGCAAAAAGTTGGTAGCTTCGGGATAAGCGGTGTTAAAGTGCGCCATTGCACTGACAATATAAGGTTCACCCAATCCACCATCGCCCACGGTGAAGGGGAATAACTTATCTTTGTGTAGCAGTGCGGCTGCCATTGCAAAGTGTTGTCCTTGTCCTAGTGGCCCTGCGGGTGCAAGAATGCCGGGTATGCAACCAGAAAGATGTCCTAAAAGACCATGCTTTTCACGAAAGCGATCGCGCAGTTGTTGAACTGTTAAAATTCCCATATCCTCTAAGGAGCGATCGAGGAACATGGCACTATAAAAGCCGGGGGCATGGTGTCCGACTTCGGTAATAATATTCTTATGTCCTAACATCACAAGAGCTACATAAGCTTCCGCTTGACTGGCAAATCCACCTGGATGTCCAGAGGCTTTACTAGCAGTGACTTGTAATATCAGGTAACGCAAAGCATCAGCAGCCAGCAAAGTTTGATACACAGCAGCAGGATCTGCGGCATCTGCGATCGCTATTTTGCCCGACTCAATAGCAGGTTTTGCGCCGTAAGTTGTAAAATCTGGTAACGCTTCACCAAAATATTGAATGCCTTGACAAAATTCAGGAAGTGCTGTCGATGCTTTTGAAGTCATTGCTGTCATGCTGAATACCTTGTAAGGACGATAAAAAACTGTAGATGCTTGTTGAATTTAACAAGAATTTTACATCTTTCGGGTTGTAACGGTTTATTGCTTTTTTGTAACGTCAGCATAAGTAGCTTTAATAGAAGTTAAAGGAAATTTAATTTTTTTATTTAAGTTTCGCTGGCAAAAAAGAGTTAATTAGCAAATTAAAGTTTATGAAACTACCAAATGGCCCCCAGTCCCCAGCGCTAGTACAAAAGCTTCAGTGGATTTTAAGTCCCATGTCTTTTATGGAAGCTTGTAACCAGCGCTATGGCGACATCTTCACAATGCAACTGAATGAGCCTATGGTGTTTGTTAGCAATCCCCAAGCACTCCAGCAAATTTTGACTAGCGATACTAAGGAGTTTACAGCCCCTAGCGATCGCAACACTGCTTTTGAACCAATGTTAGGGAAAAATTCTCTCATCACAATCAGTGGTGAAGTACATCGGCAGCATAGACAGTTATTGATGCCTCCGCTTCACGGTGATCGAATGCGAACCTATGGACAGGTAATTAACGATGTTACAGAACAAGTAATTTCCCAGTGGCAAGTAGGCAAATCCTTCTGTGTACATTCTGCTATGCAGCTTATTACCATGCGCGTAATCATGCAAGCTTTGTTTGGACTATATGAAGGGCCAAGGGCGCAAGAGTTAGAGGAGATTTTAGCTGCCATGCTAAATGAAACTTCTCCTTGGAGGGTTATTCAACTTTATTTTCCTTCCCTACAAAAAGATTTCGGGTCAAAAAGTTCTTGGGGAAAATTTCTGCGTCGCCGGCAGCGAGTTCACCAACTGCTAAATGAAGAAATTCAGGAACGTCGAGACCAACCAGATTCATCCCGCACAGATATTCTTAGCTTACTCATGGCAGCCCGTGATGAAGCAGGTCAGCCAATGACAGATGCAGAGTTGCGCGATGAAATGATGACTTTGTTAGTAGCAGGTCACGAAACTACAGCAACTGCCTTGACTTGGGCATTGTACTGGATTCATAAATCTCCCTCAGTGCGGGAAAAGCTGGTGCAAGAATTAGATAGCTTAGGTGATCATCCAGACTCTAACAGTATTTTTAAAGCACCCTATCTCAATGCTGCTTACTGCGAGACCTTGCGAATTTATCCAGTGGCTATGCTGACTTTCCCACGGGTAGTCAAAACACCTGTATCTCTTTGCGGTTATGAACTTGAACCGAATACAGTTGTCATGGGTTGCATATATTTAACCCACCAAAGGGAAGATTTATATCCAGAACATCAACAGTTTAAACCAGAACGTTTTTTAGAACGTCAATTTTCTCCTTACGAATTTTTGCCCTTTGGGGGTGGTGTCAGACGCTGTATTGGTATGGCATTTGCCCAGTTTGAAATGAAAGTTGTACTCGCCAAAATTGTGGCAAGTCAGGAATTAGCGCTAGTTGATCATCAAGATGTGCCAGCGAAACGCCGTGGTATGGTAACAGCCCCAGCGCGCCCCATTCAGATGGTTGTGAAAAGTCAGCATGATGCGAAGTCTCGGACTTTAGAAACAAGCACTATCTAAAGCAGGGAACAGGGGACAGACTAGTAGGTTGGGTTGAGGGACGAAACCCAACATTTATTAACATTTACAGTGGTTTGTTGGGTTGCGCTGTGCTTAACCCAACCTACATTCTGAGTTTGAAAACAAGCCCTAATCCTTTTTTCTACTAAAAATATACTGCACACAACCAAAATTCAATTAAGTTTACTAAACAATTAAAAAAATTACACAGTAATTAGACAGGATAACAGCGGCTTCTTGATATTATTTTTGATGCACTTACTATAAAAAACAATGGATGAAGATCAGCGTCGCTCTTACTGGCGTGCTAATACTACTTTAATTCGTAACCTTTTAATCGTCTGGTTCCTGGTTTCTATCGTTTTTAGTATTTTACTAGTTCAATTATTGAATGGGGTACGTTTTTTCGGCGTACCCTTTGGCTTTTGGATGGCACAGCAAGGATCAATCCTG
>JBBSOP010000436.1:0-4669 GCA_038259655.1 Chroococcales cyanobacterium | reverse complement strand
CCAGCGATCGCCCTGCACCATTGCCGTTCCATGTCTCGCCCAACGGGTAGGAATCACACAATCAAATAAATCTACACCAGAAGCGATCGCAATTGCCATTTCCCGGTAAGTACCCACTCCCATCAAGTAACGCGGTTTTTCGGGTGGTAGCAGTGGCGCTGTTGTCTGCACAATCTGAGCCATCAATTCTGTTGGTTCTCCCACACTCACGCCGCCAATGGCATATCCTGGCAAATCCAACTTAGCCAAAGCCACAGCGGCTTGAGCGCGCAAATCCAGATACACACCACCTTGCACAATACCAAACAGCGCTTGATCGCTACGTTGATGAGCGACAATACAGCGTTCTAGCCAGCGATAAGTCCTTTGAGTAGCAGCTTCCACCTCTTGGCGAGTAGCTGGGTAAGGAGGGCATTCATCAAAAGCCATAATCACATCTGCCCCTAGAGTATTCTGAATCTCAATGGAGCGCTCTGGAGTCAAGTTAATAATTTGTCCATCGTGGGGTGAGCGAAACTTTACACCTTCTTCGGTAATTTTTCGCATTTCGCTCAAACTAAAAACTTGAAAACCACCAGAATCAGTGAGCATCGGCCCACTCCAACCCATAAACTTATGCAATCCACCACCACCTTTGACAATCGCTTCTCCTGGTTGGAGGTGGAGATGATAAGTATTAGATAATATCATTTGCGCTCCAGTGTCCTGAAGTTGGGCTGGAGTCACAGTTTTGACATTTGCCAACGTCCCTACTGGCATAAATCTAGGAGTTTCGACAGCCCCATGAGGGGTGAAAAATACCCCGGCTCTAGCTTTTGTCTGGCTACAACGAGCTAGGGATTGAAAAGAAAATATGGCACTCAAAATTTAAGATGACTTTATTTAGCTAATTAACAACTTTGTGTCTTAGTGGTTTAAAAACACTACTTAAAACGAGTCAGAACAGTCATCATCAATTTCCGCATCCCATCTGGCTGAAAGGACTTGCTCCATCATTGCTTCTATAGCACTGACATTTAAGCACCGTTCCTTTCGCTCTTGTAAAGGGGTCGAAAGCGGCACTAGACTTAGACACATACTTTCTTGCATCAAATTAAAACAGGTTTCTTGCTGTGGTGACTGTTTCAATTCTAGATAATCAAAACTACAAACATTCAAGTAAAGGGCAGAGTTAGCAACTAGGGTAGAGCGTTGCGGATTGGCAAACACTTCCATCACATCCCCTTCACCCTCGCTTTGTAGCCTACCTTCTTGGGTGTAGGTGTACCGGACTCGACCTAAATCAGTCAGCAATCGGCGTATGTCGAGCTTATTTACAACAATGCCCGTGTTTACAATGCACGGAGCTGGTATCCTGCCGTCGGGTAGATGATGACTCATAGGAAAATAGGAGATGAGCGAAGATGAGGTACAACGCAGCTAACACACTTAATTGAACAGCTTGTTGGCCCCCTACATTTAAAAAAATATCAATTTTGTGGGGCGATCGTCTAATAGCCTAGAGTAAGTTTAATTTATTATTTGAAGAATACAAAATATAGTTCCTCTGGTAAGTTGTGGCTTGACAAATCATTTAGCACTTTGTTATAGTTACAAATCAAAAAAACTTATTATTACTGAAGCCAGCATAACAAAATTTTCGGGATGAGTCTCTAATCGTAAGCAATCTTATCTAAAGTTTTAAAAAATCCGTTGCTACTAAATATTGTGCCGGGATTCTGAGCATTAGCATAACTCACAATTAGATAATTCGTAATTACTAGCCCTCAATCACGAATTAGTAATTTACTCATTCCGTAACTGGCTCTTAATTAAGATAACTAATATGACGAATCAGCCTTGGTGGCGGAAATTTTGGGCAAATTTGCTTGCAAGTATATTATTTTACACATCCATACCATTGCCCTATATGAATGGGCTAGACTTTCAAAGAGTGGCGCAGCTTGCACCTATAGTGGGGTTAATAATTGGGGGAATTTTAGGGTTATGTGATGTGGTAATGAATTATCTGGGGATAGCAGTGCTAACTCGTAGCGCTTTAGTAGTGAGTATTTGGATTGCTATTACTGGAGGATTACATTTAGATGGGGCAATGGATACTGCTGATGGTTTGGCAGTAGGTGAGCCACAACGCAGATTGGAGGTAATGACAGATAGTGCTACGGGTGCATTTGGGGCAATGGCCGCGATCGCTATCATATTGCTTAAAACAACAGCCTTAACAGATATTGGGGAAAATCGATGGTTAGTGATGATGGCTGCTTGCGGATGGGGACGCTGGGGACAACAACTAGCGATCGCGCGATATCCTTATTTGAAACCTACAGGCAAAGGTGCATTTCACAAACAAGCTATTCGTTCTTACAAAGATATATTGCCAGGAATCATTTTGTTGTTCACTTTGAGCGCTTTAGTTTGGTTACTTGATAGCAAGCAGCTATTTTTCGCCCTAGCAATGATATTCGCTGGCAGTGCGATCGCTACTCTCACCGGAGCATGGTTCAATCACAAATTAGGCGGTCATACAGGAGATACCTACGGCGCAGTCGTTGAATGGACTGAAGCCTTATTTCTCTGTGTCATGACCGCCTTGTGAACCTTACCACGGACATAAACTCTTCCCTATGCCCCATGCTTCGATCAATTAAAAATTAAATTGAATTAATTTTTAATTTTTAATTTTTAATTCCCAAACAGATGCCCTTTACTTAATCGGTTGCAACTTCGTTACCTTAAGCTTAAAAGCTCCAACTCCAGTTTCCCCAAAAGACCGGACACGAATGACATACGTACCTGTCTCGACGATGCGGGTAAAGAGCAGGGAATTGCTAGTACCATCCGGCCCGTCATCATTTTCTGACAGTGTTGAACCATCTGGTGCAAGGAGTGTGATGATGCTGTCAAAGTTTTCTGAGCTGAGATCAACTGCTAAATTGTCGCCTTTCTCCAACTTCACCGTATAATCGCGGGCAAATCCACCTTGACCTGTGGGAATGTCTTTATCTGAGAGCATATCCGCAAGTTCAGCACTGTTAGTCGTGAGAGGAATTGGACTGTACAACTTATTTTGAGCTAATACCGCTTTTGTACTTATACCAATTGCCAACAATGTGGCAGGAATGATGATTACTTGTCTTAAACCCGCCGCAAAAGCTTTATTCATACATTTCAAGCAGTGTTCCCACAAACACAGGGTAATCTGGTTAATTATAGATTTCTCAGGGATGGCTTGCATATAATTTCTTGGTGTGTGTCTTTTACGGCAGTAGCAACTGCTGCTAACCCTAAAACCGTAATTCCACACTGACGAAGTGTTTGCATGGCAGAAGACGCAGTAGCACCAGTTGTATAAATGTCGTCTACTAACAACACCGGAGCATCTAAGCGGCGACAACGAAGTTTTTGCCCAACAACAAAAGCTTCAGCTAAGTTGTTTTCTCGCTCAGAGACCGATAAACCAAACTGCGCTTTAGTCTCTCGCACCCTTTCCAATCCATTTAGTTTCAATTTTAACCCAGTTGTTTGACAGAAGCTTTGTGCTATTAGTGCAGCTTGATTGTAACCGCGTTGTTTTTGTTTGCTAGCGTACATGGGAATGGGAACAACTACAAGCCGTTTGTCATGATTAGGAAAATTTAACAACCATGCTTCTCCTAACCATTGACCCAGAGGACGAGCAACTTGGGGTTGATTTTCATATTTCATGACTGCGATCGCCCGTTTGAGAGAATTGCCATACACTCCCCAGCCAAATACTGGGATTGGTTTTTGCCACAAAGCCCTAGGATTTTTGTGGTGACAGGTTTGCAATTGCCTAGTGCAGTATTCACATAAGTTACAAGTCGTTGAGCGTTGACACAAGGGGCAATTGGATTGTAAAAACAGGTTGAGTAAGTTTGAAAGATTTTTAGTCCAGGTTGGCATTTGGGCTTATTATTTGTCATTTATTACTGACTATTGACTTAAAATACACGCGATCGCACCGTGTTGTTTCTACGCCTGTAGCTGGTTGGTAGCCGTTGCTTTCATACAACTTGACTGCTTCTACCAAAACACTGGCGGTTTCAATCCAAATTTGCCGAAAACCACGAAAGGCGATCGCTGCTTCTAGTTGTTGTAACAAATATTTTCCTAATCCTAAGCCCCTGACGCTTGACAAAAGATACATCTTACGGATTTCCACCGCTTTTTGACCACGATTTACTGGATAGTATGCCCCCGTACCTACTATCTGGCTTTGGTGTTCAATTACCCAAAACTCCCCTCCAACTGCTAAGTAGAAGTCTTCTACTTGCAGTACATCTTTGTCAGCGCCGTTTGGTTCCCAACCCAAACCGTATTCCGATAATACATAACTGATAACTGCGGCGGCTCTTGTGCGATCGCCCACTTCCCAGTTACGAATTAAGAAATCTTGATAAAATTCTCTCATTATCATTTGTGGGTCAGGTTTGCACAGAAAATTTTCTGTATCTATATCCCAATTTACCCACTGAATAGCAATTCTTGCAGATTTGATCTTAGGCAATTGTCAGTTGTCAAGCCCGTCTCGTGGTTCTGCCACGCCACTTGCCACAACGCTTGGGCAGCCGCGTCGGTGGGTTTCTCGACTTAAGCGGACTGCCGTACATCCTCTGTCAGGTTCAGGCAGAAGGCAGGAGGCAGCACT
>JBBSOP010000435.1:0-4670 GCA_038259655.1 Chroococcales cyanobacterium | reverse complement strand
TTTACTGTCACTATTGAGACGTAGTTTGGCTGTACCACTGGACGTGATAGACGTTCCATTATTGAATGCGACTTGTGTAGTAATAGCTGGTTGTTTGCTATTAAAAGTAGTCCAATCTGCTGATGACATTGTTGCAGATACCAACCAATGGCAAATCGCTACTGAACGTCAACCTACTGCTGACGAATTGGCAGAATTGTTGTTTGCTTGGAAAGTTTGCAAACATGTAAAATCAAATGCAATTGTAGTCACAAGCGATCGCACGACTCTAGGTATAGGTGCTGGTCAAATGAATCGCGTCGGATCAGTTAAAATCGCCCTCGAACAAGCCAGGGAAAAAGCTAAAGGCGCAACTCTTGCCAGCGATGGATTTTTCCCTTTTGATGATTCAGTCAAAACAGCCGCAGCAGCGGGAATTACTGCCATTGTCCAACCAGGAGGAAGTCTGCGAGATCAAGACTCCATCAAGGCTGCAAATGAATTAGGTTTAGTGATGGTGTTAACAGGTGTACGTCACTTTTTACACTAAAAGTAATGATACAGTTGATAAAGTGTCACTCAATACTTGCCATCCCCCAAAATAAGTGATATTCTCTATTTGTGTGTGAGGAGCAAGTTAAATATAAAAAGCGTTTGGGGTGGAAACACGGCAACACTCCCAAGCGCTTTTTAATTTGTGTATAGAAATGTTCCAGTTAGTAAAGTGTCACCCATTTTAATTGCCATCCTATAAAATAGATGATATCCTCTAGTTGTGTGTGAGGAGCAAGTTGAAAATAAAAAGCGTCTGGGGTGGAAACACGGCAACACTCCCAGGCGCTTTTTAATATGACTCATGATTTATAGTTGTATTGGTAACTTAAACAGGAGCCGTGCTGATACCACGCACAAAAATCTCTACACAAGTTTCGATATAATGCTTACGGTCATACTTATTTTGTTTAAAATTGGCACTACGGCACAGCATTCCGGCTAGTAGCATTCCTGTAAACATATCAACTGCGGGCAACGGATCAATATCCGGTCTTACATTGCCTAGTTTTTGACTAGATTGCAGATAAGCTATAAGTTTTTCTTCTAAAGGCCTGACCGCTGCTTGAATCACTTGCTTTGCAGCCTCAGGATGACGTTTGGCTTCTCCAATGAAGGTACGAATTAAGTCTTCTTGAGCTTCCAGCATAGAGTTGTAAAGCTGAGCATAATGCTTTAAGTCAACGCCAAGATTTTTTGTCCAAGCTTCAGGATGAGCCAAAGCTTCTATTTGCAGTGCTAAAGCATTTTCAATGACTACTCCTAGAAGTTGCTCTTTGCTTGCAAAGTGGCGAAATAAAGTTACCTCATTCACGCCAGCCACACGAGCTATTTCACGGGTAGTTGCTCCTTGAACACCTAGATTAGCAAATACCTGTGAGGCAGCTTCTATTATACGTGTACGGGTCAGGGCGGAAGAACGGATAATTTTATTCATTCAAGTTTGCAAGTACTTACTTGCATTATAGTCTGGGGAAAAATTGGTGGCAAACTTGCGTAAAAAGGATGTTTGACACACATCATCTGCTATCCTGGCATCACCACAGACGTAGTAATTACACTACTTGCTATCAACTACGTGTGTAACGATGCTTCACTCCAACGGGGAAGTATTCTGCATCGCCTGTTGCGGTTAATGTAACCTGTGGCATTTGGTATTCTGAAGGGACGTAATTAGCAAATTCACTATTGAGGCGCAATAGTTGGGTAAGAATTGAAGATGCTATGGTTTGTCGTTTGTCTTCGCTACCTTGTATTTGTGGTGCTAACTCTACAACTATAGATAAAAATCGGTTTTGATCGATATCTTCCTTCACTTGCAAGACAAACTTACCTGTTACCCATGCTTGAATTATCGGTTGTTCTAGTCCCACCGTTACATTTTCAGGATAGATATTAGCCCCAAAGTAGGAAACAGTAAAATTAGAACGTCCGAAAACATAGACGAAAGGTAGAGAATGAATCCCTCTAGGTGATTGCTGAGTCTCAAAACGCAGTTTTTCTAAAGGATCAAATCCCCGTTCTGCCAAAAATTGGAGCATGGCATCGTAACTAATTAATCCGCCAGTATCTAAAATGTCATAACGCACCAACGGAATACCATTGTTTCCCGAAAATAATAATGTGCCATCTTGAACTTCAAAAAAGCGGCTTATGGGGTCATACTGCACCAATGTAGGTAAACGAGATTCCCCAAATAAAGCTTTAGCTGCATCGGGATGTTCTGCTAAAAAACGCCGGATACAAATACTCAAGGGTGTTTCATTACCTAAAACACCTGCATCCGCAGTCCCGTAGAGAGAGGCAAAATCGTAGCAAGGATTTTGGGAACCAACTCTGTCACCAACTAAACTCCGCCATTCCTCGCTGAATACTTCCCCCGCCATGACTAATTTAATCTGATATTGCTGCCACTCTACACCACGAGCAATGCCAGTATCGATTACATCTTTGAGAAATGGCGGATATCCCAGCAATACAACCTGTTCAAAATTTGCACCAAGTTCTTGGACAACACGCAAAATTTCTTCTTTATTGTTACCAGGAGTAATTACAGTAACAAGATAATCTTTGCTAGCCAGATAACGACAGCAATTGGTAGTGAACATTCCCCCTACCCAAGTACCAAGAGTGAAACAAATTACTGCTAAGGTGCGTCTGGTATCTGCGTTAAAACTATCGTGAAATATCTGCTCAAAACGTGTGGCGATTTGCAGTTCATCTGTGAAGAAACGAGGCCAAAATGTCGGTTTACCTGTGGAACCAGAGGAAGCAGCAATCATATCGCATCCTTGTAACTGCCCGTAACGGCATAACTCAGCTAAGGGATAACGCGATATATAATTTTCTTTAGCGATCGCTGGTAGTTGCTGAAAATCCTCAAAGCGTTGAATAGTACTAGGATCAATTTTTTGGGCTGCTAAAAAAGCCTTATAAGCAGGTACATTGGCAGCCACATCGTAAAATAAACTTAAGGCTGCTGATTGGCTAGAAGTCTGGAGATGTTTCTGTAGTTGTGTTTCTAAGGGGGTAGATACAAAATCTTCAAATGCTTTAATTGCCCGCTGGCTGGGTGATTTGCAGTTCATGACGCTTGTTCCTTATCCTGAAGTAGAAACAACACCTTCCCCTGGGGGCATTAAAAATTAAAAATTAAAAATTAAAGTTTCGGCTACGCTCAGGGTTAAAAATTAACATTCTCATAAATAAATTGATGATTCAGAGGATGTCCGTAAATGAAACTGCATCCATTGTAGTAACTTAATAAAACCTATTCATCCTTCAGCACTATGCAGGTTTATTGCACTAAACAACACGCAAATAATGGCATTAACCGTTTTTGTACTCATTGCGGTGAGCCATTGCCTTTGGCTGTAGGGCAGGTTATAGATAATCGCTATCAAATTATACGTCATCTAGGACAAGGCGGTTTTGGCCGCACCTATTTGGCAGAGGATATCAATCAATTTCATCAAACTTGCGTACTTAAGGAATTTGCACCCCAAGTTAAACAACCACAAGATTTACAAAAAGCTAAAGAGTTATTTGAACGAGAAGCAAATGTTCTCAAAAAACTCCAACATCCCCAGATTCCCCGTTTTCATACCTCACTGCAAGTCAAGGTAGGCAATAAGGATTTTTTCTTGTTGGTGCAAGATTATATAGATGGTAACGATTATTCGCAATTGCTAGAACAGCGTCAAACTCAAGGAAAAAGCTTTAGCGAAGAAGAAGTTTTAACTCTACTAAAACAAATTTTACCAGTGTTGTCTTACATCCACTCTCTAGATGTAGTTCACCGCGATATCTCTCCCGATAATTTGATTTTACGCAGTTCTGATCATCTGCCGATATTGATTGACTTTGGTGGTGTCAAGCAATTACCAGCTTCTCAAGGGTTTTGGTTCACAAAGTTAGCTGTAAATCACACTTTGTTAGGTAAAAAAGGCTACGCACCAGAGGAACAATTAAGGCAGGGAAAAGTATATTTAAATAGCGATTTATACTCTTTAGCGGTGACAATATTAGTGTTGCTCACGGGCAAAGAACCGCAAAAATTATACGACAGCTATCAGGGGCTTTGGTATTGGGGCAAGGAAATCAACGTCAGTCCCCAACTAGAAGCAGTGTTAAAAAAGATGCTAGCTTATAAACCGAGCGATCGCTATCAAACAGCCGAGCAAATTCTTAAAGATTTACCTTTATCAACAGCTACTAAACCCCCAACTACTCAAATTACCAAGCTCAAAACGATGATAGTTGCGCCGGGACGACAACGTGTCAATACTTTAGTCAGTAAATTCCACAGCAAAACCCAAGCGGTAACGAAATCTATACCTTTGCCTGCTTGGATGCGTCCTTTTGCAGTCAGTCTTGGAGGAACAGCTTTAGTAGTTTTAATTGGTGCAGGTGCTTGGGCAGCAGTTAATGCAGTGATTCAGAGTGTGACATCAATCACTTTACCATCAATTACATTACCGCAAATTCCACAATTACCAAATCCCCTTGGCCTACCAGTAAATGACAAAAATACCAAAGATAACGCCGAAATTTTCAGTCGTCGCCAACAGCTAGAAATCCCTGAAGTCTTCTTTATTAGAATAGTAGATGATTTATTTTATAATAGTAAACCAGAATTG
>JBBSOP010000434.1:0-4671 GCA_038259655.1 Chroococcales cyanobacterium | reverse complement strand
GCCCCATGCCCCAAGCCCAAATCACTTTTTTACCGTAAAAGCCCAATCATGTGCAGTAGACCATGGCCAGTAACTAGTTCGATAATTAAGGCAATGAAGCCTAGCATAGCAATCCGGCCATTCCAAACTTCGGCGCTAGTAGTTAAACCCCACTCCCAGCGCTCTTGGGGGTACATTTTGACCCTTTTCTTCATTTGGGCAGCTTGCGAAAGCTTGAAACTGGGTTCTTTCAGCGCATCAATTACCAAGTCTGCTAATGCTTGAATAAATACTGGATGGGTATTCGGAGCAGGTACACGGCGGAAGTTGTGAATCCCTGCTTCTTCTGCTACTTCCCGATATTCAATATCAATTTCTTGTAGTGTTTCAATGTGTTCTGAGACAAAACTAATAGGCACAACAACCAAATCTTTTACCCCTTGTGCGCCTAGTTCTTTGAGGGCATCTTCAGTATAGGGTTGTAGCCATTCTACTGGGCCGACGCGACTTTGGTAAGCTAAAGTATGTAGATTAGGTCGATTGAGAGTCTGCATAATCAAAGCAGTACAATCTTCGATTTCTTGCTGGTAAGGATCACCTGCTTCTTCAACGTAGCTTTTGGGAACACCGTGAGCGCTGAAGAATATATGAACTTGGTCGGGATTCGGAAATTGTTCGAGTTCTTGAGCTATGAGTTGTGCCATAGCTTGGAGATAGCTTGGTTGTTTGTACCAGGAGGGAATAACAGTATAGTCTAGGCGCTGAAGTTTGGGATCTTCTTGCCAAAGTTTCTCTAATAGCCGGAAACTAGAACCACTAGTACTGATGGAAAATTGGGGATAGAGTGGCAGAATCACCAAGCGCTCGATATTATCTTGAGTGAGCGTAGCGATCGCCTCTTCAGTATAAGGATGCCAATAACGCATTCCTACATAAATATTGGCTTCTTGCCCTAAATAGCCTAACTTTTCCTTTAAGGCTTCTCCTTGAGCCTCAGTAATTCGCCGTAAAGGCGAACCACCACCGATTTGCTTATAGTTTTCTTGAGATGTGCTGGTTCGCCGTGAGGCAATAAACCAGGCTAGGGGTTTTTGCAACCAGCGAAACGGTAGGCGAATAATTTCCGGATCTGAAAACAGGTTATACAAAAACGGCCCGACATCTTCTAACTTGTCAGGTCCACCGAGATTGAGTAATAAGACGCCTACACGACCCATAGCAGTTACTTTCCCCCAATCTTTTCAGGTTTTTTACTAATGTTAACAATATATCTTTATTAAAGATAGAGCTTAATAATCAGGAAAGATTCAATGGCAACAATTTTAAGGGATTGGAGTTACCGTTATCAATGGCTGTATGATGGTATTTCGCGGTTAGCGGCTGTCAGCGTAGGTGGTGAAGCTTGTTTTCGACAACTTGCCTTACAAAACTTAACAATTCATTCAGATACTCAAGTTTTAGATTTATGTTGCGGTAGTGGTCAATCGACACAATTTTTGGTGAAATCTTCACAAAATGTCATCGGATTAGATGCTTCACCGTTGTCTTTACAACGCGCCCAAAAAAATGTACCTGAAGCCTCATATATAGAAGCTTTTGCAGAAAAAATGCCGTTTGCAGATGATTTATTTGATGTAGTTCATACTAGCGCTGCACTACACGAGATGCAACCTGAACAATTACAAAAAATTATTCATGAAGTTCATCGAGTGTTAAAGCCGGGAGGAAAGTTTGTGTTGGTGGATTTTCATGCTCCTACTAATCCTCTATTTTGGCCTGGATTGTCACTATTTTTGCTGTTGTTTGAAACGGAAACAGCTTGGAAGTTGCTAAAAACTGATTTACCTAGTTTATTAACTGAAATTGGGTTTGAGGTAAGTAAGCCAATTTTGTATGCAGGGGGTAGTTTACAGGTGATACAGGCAAAAAAAGCGTAAGCTAAAGAACCACTTTGGGGTAACTAAGGGCGATCGCTGATGTATAATCTTCCAGAAATGCGATCGCAAAAACATTATTTGGCGCTTCTGGACAGTTATTAGTGCAGATAATTTGGATGTAATGTTAACAGATATAAAACCAGACATAAGTCAATGAATTAAGTCTAAAGTTTTAATTTCAGGAGGTTGATTTTTTTTATTTATTCATTAAAAATAAAGGTGTCCTCTAACGAATAGTAAGCATCTTGGTAATAACCTAACCTTATCCAATGTCCGCAGTCCGCTAACGCGGACTTTTTTTTTAGTTAATTAAATCCTGTAATTTATTCAATATATATAATTAATTTGACTAAAATTTCGCCTTTTTGATTATTTTTTAAAAATACAAGTATTGATGAGACACAATCGAGCGATCGCATTTATTCATAACACTTCTCGATTGTGTGCAATATACGTCCAGAAAATTTGCATGAATTGTAACCGATTCGCTAGGCTATTTATATTCTGGTTTTTTAAGGCGTGCTATGGATTTTGAAAGCAAAGCGACCGCCCCAAATGCTACAGATAATATCGACGGTTTTGCTCAGCCATCTCGTAAACCACTGGAATTGCTGCGAAACACTGAAGCTTTGCTACGTCGTCCTACTGTAGCAACATTAACACCGATTTTACCGCCCAAGCTAAGTAATAGATTGCAAGTAGCTTCAAATATAGCAGATGAAGCCTTGCAGGAGCTGGCAGAGATTGATTTAGAACAGATTAGCGACTTGGAACTGCAATCAGCACGAGTTCGTGTTGGTTTAAGTTTTATTGGTTTTGGAGCGCTAATGATCCTGATACTGCTACTGTACTTGAACACTTTGCATCCAGAACTAAGTCCTGTAGAACAAATTCGGTCTTTTTGGTATCAATACGTCTGGTTTGTCTCCTTAGGTGTGGCGGGTCTATTTGTGCTGGGTCGAGAAGCGATGCGTCCTACCCACAAACAGCAAAAGTTAAAGATTAAAAGAAGATAACCTTTAATAGCAGCAAAAAATTTACAAAAGTTAAAATTTCATGGTGCGGAATTTTTTCCGACTATTAACCCTTAGGAGCGATTTTACGTGAATCATGATTCTTTTATTGTTCTACCAAACTCAAAGATTTCTTTGCAAAAAGACTATGACCCAGCTTACAAAGCTGACAACTATCATAAAACTGATGCAAAAAGCAAATTACACAAAGATATTCAACAAATATCAAATTACCAAGAAATTCTCTATGCTCAAAATAGTTATGCATTGCTAATTATATTTCAGGCAATGGATGCTGCTGGCAAAGATAGCACAATTAAACATGTGATGTCTGGTGTAAATCCCCAAGGCTTTCAGGTGTTTAATTTTCAAGTTCCCAGTGCGGAAGAATTAGACCATGACTATTTATGGCGAACAACCAGAACATTACCAGAACGCGGTCGTATAGGAATATTCAACCGTTCATATTATGAAGAAGTATTAGCAGTTCGCGTGCATCCAGAAATACTTTTAAAGCAACAACTGCCCCAACTTTCCCAAGGAAATCAGATATGGAAACAGCGTTTTGAAGAAATCAATAATTTTGAAAAATATTTAGTTAATAATGGTGTAATTGTTCTGAAGTTTTTTTTGAATGTCTCGAAATCAGAACAAAAACAACGCTTTTTAAAACGAATTGACGATCCAGATAAACACTGGAAATTTGCAGCAAGTGATGTCTATGCGAGAGCTTCTTGGGATGAATATATGGAAGCTTATGAAGCAGTTTTTAATCATACTAGTACTGCATTAGCTCCTTGGTATATTATCCCTGCCGATCGCAAATGGTTTACACGTCTAGCAGTTGCTGACATTATCTGCACTAAATTAGAAAAACTCAACTTGAAATACCCTACAGTCAGCGACGAACATAGACAGCAGCTTTTGCAAGCAAAATATATGCTAGAGCAAGAAGATTAACTTATCAGCTTAACAGTTGAATACAAAAAAACTCCAGAAAGCGGCAAAATAATGCATAATATTTCTAGGGGTATAAATGAATTTCAAATTTTAATTCATCTATAGCTAATTGGAAATAATAAAGTTGGGCTGAATAGTTACAGCCGAGAAATTATGGCGCAGATGGTAGAAAATGCCAACAATTATCCACCTCGGTTTGCTAATGCTGCTTTTGATATTGTAGCTTTTGCAGCTTCAGCAGGAGGATTAAATGCTTTAGCTGAAGTACTATCAACTTTACCCGCAGAATTTACAGCCGCGATCGCTGTAGTCCAACATCTTGCTCCTCAGCATCGCTCGCTGATGGCAGATATTCTCAGCCGGCGGACTACACTTAAGGTCAAACAAGCGCAAGAAGGCGAACCCCTCATCCCAGGAACAGTTTATATTGCTCCACCCGACCATCACCTACTGGTAAACGGCGATGGTACGCTTTCTTTATCGCAGTCGGAATTGGTACATTTCCTACGTCCCTCTGCCGACTTATTATTTGAATCGATGGCAAGCAGTTATAAAGATAGAGCGATCGCTGTTGTGCTAACGGGTACTGGTAGCGACGGCGCAATGGGTGTAGAGGCAGTCAAAAAAATGGGTGGTACTGTCATTGCTCAAGACGAAGCAACCGCCGAATTTACTGGAATGCCCACCGCGGCCTTTGAAACAGGTGATGTCGATTTGGTTCTACCTTTACAAGAAATATCAAAAGCTCTAGTAAATTTAGTGATGGGGCATAGGGCATAGGG